>CAYTFT010000025.1:0-1457 GCA_964437155.1 uncultured Chitinophagales bacterium
AGAATTTTCCTCTCATCAAAAATATTCCCGGCATCTAAACAACCTAATAAACATCAACCACCGCATCCCGAAAAACCGATGCGGGCAGCGCATCCCAGACATGGATAGCATCTAATTTCCCTTCTTCACCGCGGTCGCCGGAGAGTAACAGTTTCCCGTACTTCTGATAATTGCCCCAGGTATTGGAAAAGGCAGGAACAGTATCTGTGTAATTATCGAAAAATGTCCATTGTGTTATCAGAAAGGTTTCTCTGTCAATAAATATCCAATATTTATTTTCCGGCGTAAAGCCCACTTCATCGAATGTCATTTCAAGCATTGCAGTTGCAACATGCTGCAAAAGCGTATCCTGCAGATATTTTAAATGCACGCCTGGGTCCAGCAGTTTGAATGGCATGAGCAGCCAGTAGGAATCGTTTGCCCAGATTATTTTTCCTTTTGCACCGTATTTTTTTAATGAATCAGGTTGTGTGATTTCTGCGCCGTTCATAAAGAGAATTGTTGAATCGGCATGCAGCGATGTTATGATCGTCAGTGGTTTCGTAATATAATCAATGCGCACGCGATCATGCACTTTATCCCAGATCAGTTTGCGCCTGTCAAAAAATGTCCAGCCGATATATTTTGTCTGTTCAAATGCTTCTCCGCCTCCATTTGCATTGATCACTTTATTTGCAAGAACGGATGCTGATGTGTCTGCGGGAATTTGGGCAAGTGCTTTTTGAGCAGGCAACCATATCCGGATAAAAATCAAAAGCGCAATGAAAATTATTTTTTGTTTGAGCAAGCGGGCGTTCGTTTTAATAATTAAAGATAAAGATTATTCTAAACCGGGCGGGGCCGGTTTTGCCGGTTCAACTGAAATTGGCTTCTTTAAGTAAGAAAAGAGAAACAGCTGCCAAGCCGAAAAGGTCACAAGGGTTCGCAAAGAGATTCGTGTTTGCGGAACAGACAAATCCAAATTATTATTTTATCGTTACTTCCAATTTACATTATTAACCGGACAACACAGGTGTTCAATAATTGCAGCAGGACAAATGGTTATAAAAGCGCAAATGCAGAGCGGTCGAGTTATTGGTATTTTAAATTTAAACCAATTGCCGGGAAGACGGTAAGACGGGAAGGAATAATGTGGAATAATTTTGAAAAATATATTCGTTTTGCAATCTTAATTTCAACCGGTCAAACTATCTCATGAACGCGATCCGCATTTGCTAATTAGCATATTAGCACATTAGCAAATTAACTAATTGCCTCATCATTAATACTCTCCAGATATCCCGCAATATGGTCGACCACTTCTGAAACGGTTGCAGCATCAAACGGAGAACGCAGATGCGCAAATTCCACTAATTCAAGAAATGAACGACTTCCTCCTGCCCTGCATAATTCAACATAATCATGAAATGCAGCGGCACGGTCCTGTTGCGACTTGAGCCAGAACTGAAATGCGCAGA
>CAYTFT010000025.1:1557-14649 GCA_964437155.1 uncultured Chitinophagales bacterium
TGAAATGCAGCGGCACGGTCCTGTTGCGACTTGAGCCAGAACTGAAATGCGCAGATCTGTGCCAATGTATAATCGATATAATAAAACGGCGACTGATAAATATGCGCCTGTGTTTGCCAGTATCCTCCCTGTTGTAAAAATGTATTATTTTCGAAATTGCGGTACGGCAAATATTTCTTTTCAATGCTGCTCCATAATTTTTTTCTTTCCGCTGCTGTCATTTCCGGATGTGCATAAACACCATGTTGAAATTCATCCACTGCAACACCGTACGGAAGAAATAAAATGGAATCCACAAGATGTGCGTACCGGTATTTATCCGCTTCCCCGTTAAAGAACCGGTCCATCCACGGATAGGCAAAATATTCCATGCTCATCGAATGAATTTCTGCGCCGTCGCTGGTGGGCCAGTAATATTCACTCGTTTCAAATCCCCTGCTCAGATACACCTGAAACGCGTGTCCAACTTCATGCGTGAGCACATCAATATCTGCCGAAGTTCCGTTGAAGTTGGAAAAAATGAACGGCGATTTATATCCCGCAATATACGTGCAATATCCGCCCCCGGCCTTTCCTTTTTTTGCAACAAGGTCCATGAGCTCATTTTCCAGCATGAAGTTGAAAAATTCTGCTGTCTCGGGTGAAAGCGCAGCATACATTTGTTTGCCGTTCTCTATGATCCATTCGGGTGTACCCTTTGGCGTGGCATTTCCTGTTTTAAATAAAAGCGGTTCATCGTAATAGTATAAATTGTCGAGTCCGAGTCGCGCCTGTTGTTTCTTTTTTAATGCAGCCGTAAGCGGGACAATTTTTTCCCGCACCTGATCGCGAAATCCCGCCACCATTTCTGCAGTATAATCGCTGCGCAACATCCGCAGATATCCCACCTCCGTAAAATGTTTAAATCCCAGTTTTTTTGCAATGGTATTTCTGGTTTGCACCAGATCATCAAACAACTGATCGAACTTTGCTGCATTGTCGGAAAAAAATTTCCATCTCGCCTCTGCTGCATTTTTTCTGATGGTGCGATCGGTACTCCGTGCATAAGGACCCATTTCCGCCAGTGTTTTTTCCGTTCCGTCGAAAGGGATCAATGCACTTGCTATGAGCTCCTGATAAGCAGTGCTGAGTTTATTTTCCCTGATCAGATCTTCCATGATCTCAGGAATAAAAACCTTCTGCAACATTTCTGCAATGCGGAATAATTGCTTCCCGAATTTTTCTTCTATCGCATCCCTGAACCGCGCATTTAATAATGCTTTATAAAAAGTATTGATCAGCTCTTCATATTCCGGAACATGCTCATCGAAATAAGCCTGTTCTTCGATATAAAAAGTATCACGTGTATCAATGGAATGCCGGATCGCACAGATCTGATACATAGTATCGAAACGGTTGCGCAGATGATTCACCGCATGCATCGCTTCCACCTGCTCTGCGGGTGTATTGGCATTATTAAATGCAGCAAGAACCGTTTCAAATTCAATTTTAAGGGAAGCTATATCGGGGCGTGTATATGGATATTCAGAAAATTTCATCGTTTGCAATATACTGGCAAAATTAATACATCAATGCCCGAGGCCGTTTTTATATGCATTTAAAAAACCGGCAATCCTATTTCCGGTTAAAAGCCTGATAACAGCCCGGAATAACCCCCGAATCAGGGCTGTATTGATTACCTTTGCCGGTCAATAAACCGCATTTTGAGCGACCCGAATTCATCCTCCCGCAAAAAAGACCATATCGAACTGGCATTTGAAAGTCAGACCGATGCAATGCGCAACGACAGGCGGTTTTATTATGAGCCATTGCTGAGCGGGCATGCTCCCGAAACCGATCTTTCGAAAACCTTTCTGGGAAAAAGGCTTTCCAGCCCGATCTGGATCAGCAGTATGACGGGCGGGACAGAGCTGGCCGGAAAGATCAACCGCAATCTCGCACAGGCATGCAATGCATTCGGACTCGGCATGGGACTCGGTTCCTGCCGGCGGCTGCTCGATGACAATACCTATTTTGAGGATTTCAACCTGCGTCCCATTATCGGCGACGGGCTCCCGTTTTTCGCCAATCTCGGCATCGCACAGATCGAGGACCTGCTGGAGAAAGGCGCTGCGGATAAAATCCAGGCCCTGATCGCAAAACTCCGCGCCGATGGCCTCATCGTGCACGTGAATCCGATGCAGGAATGGCTCCAGCCCGAGGGCGACCACTTTCTGCATGCACCCATCGAAACCATCAGCCGGTTGCTCGAAACAGCAGATTATCCGATAATTGTGAAGGAGGTGGGGCAAGGCATGGGGCCGGCAAGTATCAGGGCGCTTCTGCAATTGCCGATCGCCGCCCTTGATTTTGGCGCTTTTGGTGGAACAAACTTTTCGCGGCTGGAGTTGTTACGTTCGCAACCCGGGCATTCCGAATTGTTTGCATCGTTATCGGATATCGGGCATACAGCAGATGAAATGGTGGATTTTGTAAATGATGCGGCTGCTGTGCTGGGCGATAAATTGCAATGCAAAGAAATAATTATCAGCGGCGGTATGCGCAATTTTCTCGATGGATATTATTGCATGAACCGCCTGCAGTTAAACAGTATTTATGCGCAGGGTTCGGCATTCCTGAAATATGCGCAGGAGAGTTACGACGCGTTGAAAACGTATATTGAAAGTCAGAGGGATGGGTTAGCTTTGTGTGCGGCATATTTGAAGGTGAGGGGATGAATGCAGGAATTTTGCCGCATGCAGAAAATTTTAAACTGAAGAAAATCAAGTCTCGATTCACGACTCTCGATTTTCGATGGAATTTTGATAGGAACCATGAAGCTGAAACTTCAGTTACGCTTCCTGGAGAAAGATTTAATTTTTCTAATGCATAAAGATATCCGTAAGTGTTCGTAAATAACAGAATAATAGTCGGGAAGAATGGCTAAGATCAAAGGATTTTCGAAATTAAGTAAGACAGACAAGATCGCCTGGCTCGCGAAACATTTTCTTACAAGCAATCCCCTGGATATTGCACGCGAATTCTCCGGTTACATGCATGCAAATGCCGAATTGCAGAAAGTATTTGACGGCATTTCAGAAAATACACTTACCAATTTTTATTTGCCTTATGGCGTTGCGCCCAATTTCGTCATCAACGGCCGCACGTATGTAGTGCCCATGGTGATCGAAGAAAGCTCTGTTGTGGCAGCCGCCAGCGCCGGCGCTAAATTCTGGAGTGAACGCGGCGGATTTACTGCGGAAGTTATTTCCACTACAAAAGTGGGACATGTACATTTTTTATGGAGAGGAGAAGCCGATCGTTTGTTTGCGTTCTTTAATTCCGAATTAAAACAGATCCTGATCGACGGCTCCCGTCACCTTACACAGAATATGGAAGCCCGCGGCGGCGGATTAAAAGATATCGAACTCATCGACTGCACAGAACTGGAACCGGAATATTTTCAGTTGAAAGCGACTTTCGAAACAGTGGATGCAATGGGCGCCAATTTTATTAATTCAGTGCTCGAAGAATTCGCCACCAACCTTACAGAAGAAATAAAAGAAAATAAAAATTTTAGCGGCGCCGAAAAAGAAACGGAAGTGGTGATGAGCATCCTCAGCAATTACACACCCGAATGTCTTGTGCGCGCAAGTGTTGCATGTGATATCAATGCCCTCGGCAGTTTTGAAGATGCACAATTAAATGCGGGACAATTCGCACGCAAATTCAAAACAGCGGTATCCATTGCAAAACACGATGTATATCGCGCCACTACCCATAACAAAGGAATATTTAACGGAATAGATGCAGTGATACTTGCCACCGGAAACGATTTCCGCGCAATAGAAGCCTGCGGACATGCCTATGCTGCGCGAAACGGCAAATATGAAAGTTTGTCTTCCTGCGAAATAAAAGAAAACAAATTTATTTTCTCGATTGAAATACCACTCGCAGTGGGAACCATCGGCGGACTCACGAAATTGCATCCGCTCGCAAAACGTTCTCTCGAAATGCTCGGCAATCCCGGTGCAAAAGAATTAATGAAGATCATTGCCTGTGTAGGGCTTGCGCAGAATTTTTCTGCGATAAAAGCACTCGTTACATCTGGCATTCAGAAGGGACATATGAAAATGCACCTTACGAATATCCTCCGCCATTTTGGTGCAACCGATCAGGAGATCACACTTGCATTTACATATTTCGCCGACAGGACCGTTTCTTTCAGCAATGTAAGAAATTATTTAACGGAATTACGCAGCGGCGATCTTTCTGCAAAAAAATTATAAACTATTTTATTCCGGCATGTTGTATAACTTGCCGACAGTAGCATGCAACAATTTTACGCACATGGAAAATTACTCATCAGCGGTGAGTATCTCGTTCTGAGTGGCGCACTCGCACTTGCGGTGCCGACGAAAGCCGGACAAAAAACGGAAATAAATACCCTTGACGGTGAAGGACAGATCCACTGGAAAAGTTTCGATATGCATGGGGAAGCATACGCAGCGGTTACACTTGCCATAAAAGATTTTTCTGTAATTCCCGGTACCGAAAACAAGATCGACGAAACCATATTGACACGCATCCGCCAGATCTTCACCCAGATCCGCAAACAGGATCCCGGTTTTTTAAAGGATGGAAAAAGTATTTCGATAACGCATCGCCTTGAATTTGACCGGGCATGGGGACTTGGAAGCAGTTCATCGCTCGTGGTGAATCTTGCACGCTTTGCACATGTGGATCCCTTTGTTTTGAACGCAGCCGTTTTTACCGGCAGCGGATATGATATTGCCTGCGCCGGAGCAGAGCATGCAATTTTTTATAAGATAGATGAAGAAGGCCCTGTGTTCGACACAGTGCATTTTTCTCCGCCGGAACCACAGCAATTATTTTTTGTCTATCTCGGCAATAAACAGGATTCCGGAGCGGAGATAAAAAAATTCATGCAGGGAACAGATGCAAAAAAGATCGCGGTTAAATATGCAAATGAAATCGAGATCGTTTCAGAAATAAGTGAAGCATTGTTATTTTGTGATGATTTCAAGGATTACATGCAATTGCTCGATGAGCATGAAGAGGTAATGCAATATGTATTGCAGGAAGAAAAAATAAAAACCCGCCTTTTCGGAAATTTCAACGGCACAGTGAAATCCCTTGGCGCATGGGGCGGCGATTTTATACTTGCTGCCAGCCCGATGGAACCCAAAGAAATAATAAGTTATTTTCACGGGAAAGGATATACAACTGTCATTCCCTACAGCGAAATGGTTTTATAAAATGAATATTACCTGGCAAAGTCCATCCAATATTGCCCTCATTAAATACTGGGGAAAACACGGCATCCAGTTGCCGAATAATCCTTCGTTGTCGCTCACACTGAGCGAGGCATTTACTACTACTACTTTGCAGTTGCAGAAGAAACGCTCAAAAAAAAATATTGAACTGGAATTTTATTTTGAAGGAAAAAAGAATGAAGCGTTTGCGGGTAAAATAGAATTATTTCTTGGCACTGTTCAGAATGAATTACCCTTTATTGCAGATTACCGGTTGAAAATTCAATCGGAGAATTCATTTCCCCATTCGGCAGGCATTGCCAGCAGCGCATCAGCCATGAGCGCTCTCGCCTTGTGTCTGCTCTCGGCACATGCCATGCAGGCGAAAGAAAAATTTTCGTATGATGCGTTTTTGCAGAAAGCATCTTATATCGCCCGCATCGGCAGCGGAAGTGCGGCAAGAAGCATTTATCCCGAATTTTCGGAATGGGGAAATGCAAAAAATATCAGGGGCAGCAGCGATGCCTATGCAATTCAATATCCGGTAAAATGGCATACCGATTTCAATGAATTACAGGACAGCATTCTGATCGTGAGCGCCGAAGAAAAAACCGTCAGCAGCCGCGCCGGCCATGCAATGATGATCGGACATCCCATGGAAAAACAACGCTATCAGAATGCAGGAAAACGGCTCCGGGATATTTTACAGGCATTACAAAAAGGCGACTGGGAATTATTCTGCACCACCGTGGAGGCCGAAGCGCTGGAGCTGCATGCGTTGATGATGACATCATCCCCGTCGTTCATTTTAATGCAGCCCAACACACTTGCGATCATTAATAAGATCCGCACATTCAGACAGGAAACAAAAATCCCCGTCTGCTTCACACTCGACGCCGGACCGAATGTGCACATGCTGTATCCTTATTTTGAAAAGAAAAACGTCCGCCAGTTTATTCAGACGGAATTATTGCAGTTTTGTACAAAAAAGAAAGTCATTTATGATATGATGGGTTCGGGCCCAAGACAAATGGTCGACTAAGTGGAACGAAGCGTTCGGATTTTGGATTTGAGCCATGAAGCCGACGCCATCGGCTACGCATCATGACGACAGCTTCCCTGCGAAGAAGATATTGCCTTTACGAAAATCTATTCACCACTCACAATTCACGATTCACGATTCACGATTCTCGACTCCCGACTCCCGATTCCCGCCATGCCCTACCCTTCCAAACTTCTCTTATTCGGTGAATACGCAATAATCGCGGGCGGCGAAGGACTGGCCATTCCCTACCCTGCTTACTCGGGTGAATGGAAATTTGGCGAAGGCGAAGAATATATTTCGCTGCGCGGATTTTGCAATTACCTCCGGCAGTTCGATACGCTTCTAGCGCAAATAAATGTGGAAGCATTTTCTGCAGATATTGAAAAGCAGGAATATTTCAACTCCTCTATTCCGCAGGGCTACGGATTAGGCAGCTCCGGCGCTTTAACTGCTGCCGTTTATAACCGGTATGCAACAGCTCCTTTACACCGGAAAACAGAGATCGATCTCATCGGATTAAAATCTGTTCTGGCATCCATGGAAAATTATTTTCATACGGGAAGTTCCGGTCTCGATCCGCTGGTGAGCTTATTACAAAAACCGGTTCGCCTGCATGCGGATAACACCATCGAAATAATTCCTCACCTTCCCGATAGCGATAATTATTCAGTTGCCTTATATAATACGGGAAAATCACGACAGACTGCTGCATTGGTATCCGCATTCTATGAGAAAATGGAAGAACCTGTTTTCAATGCGGCGATAAAAAATGAATATTTACCACTTGTTGCCCATTGCATAAAAAACTATCTGGTGCAGGATGCAAATAAACTGAAGGCATCTCTCCTTCTGCTCTCTGCATTTCAATTACGGTATTTCAGCTTTGCCATCCCGATGGAAATGCAATTACAATGGGAAAATGCATTGGATTCCGGAAACGAACTCTTTAAACTCTGCGGTGCCGGCGGCGGCGGATTTATGATCCGGTTTGTTTTCTGATACCCGCAAACAAATATATCCCGATGCTTATTTAACAACAAGTTCCATATAGATCGGAAGATGATCAGAATATGCACCGATATATTTTGTGCCCGCAAACGTGCGGTCGGGAGAATCACCGTATTTATCACTGTGATATAACATCCAGGTTTTTTTTACAAATTGTACCGAAGGAACATCAATTTCCAGTTTTTTATTATCCAGTAATCCCTCCGAAACAATGAACTGATCGAGCGCCTGCCAGTTGCCTTTATAATTATAGGAACCTTCGCCACCCTTTTGTTTCAGCGCCATCAGATCTGATAAAGAACCCTCTGCCACAGGATCTTTATATTCACCGGCACCTAAGATCTGCTGAATACTTTTATCATACGGCGTATCATTAAAATCACCCATAATAATAATATTCGGACTCTTATATACAACAAACAAAGAATCAATTGCACGCTTTAAAACTGAAGCCGCAGCCGCACGTTTTGGCGCAGAAACTTCTTCCCCTTCCGAACGACTCGGCCAGTGATTAACGAAAATATGCAAGGGCTCTTTTTTTCCGCTGATATTAATGGTACCGGTTACCAATAAAATATCACGCGTATAATCAACAGTATCCGCATGCAGATCGACACGCAGATTCTCTGAGCGGATCGGCATAAAAGCAGTTTTATTATACAGCAACGCGACATCGATCCCGCGTTCATCGGGAGAATCATAATGTACATATCCGAAATTACCCGGCAGCATTTCCGGTGTTGCAATTAAATCTTTCAGCACCTGCTCATTTTCAATTTCACATAATCCCAACAAAGTAGGAATTGTATTTCCCCCGGTCGTAATAACTTTTGCAAGATTGGATAATTTTTTTTCATACCGCACCGTGTTCCATTGCCGCGCTGCACCCGGTAAAAATTCTTCATCATCTTTCAGCGGATCATTGATCGTATCGTAGAGATTTTCGGTGTTGTAAAACATTACGCCCGCAACATCAACAGGGCTGTTCTGCGCAGAACAGGAGGCAGTCAGCACCCACGCAAGCGGCATTACAAGAAACAATACATATTTCATTCTGAAAATTCGGTTCATAGAACCGTAAAGGTACCACTTACAACGAAAGGTTGCGGCGTGAACCAGGCATTCACGGCATCGGGAGTAATATCTATTGTTATATACCACTCGGTATCATTCACCTTTACACCGGTAACGCGCCCATTGGAGACGGGAAAAACACCTGTCTGAAAAAACGCATACTGTGCATAATAAAAATCAATGTCCTTTAATCCCGCATCAGAAATGTCGAAGAAACTAACTGCCGGGTTAATCTCAAATCCGACCTGTTTGGTTACACCGTCATCCGTATTATTGGTACATTCATCACTGCTCCAGCTATATTCCGCATACAATTTATACCCGGGCACTACAAAAAAAGTATAAACAGTATCGGCACCCATAATTGTGTCCTGTTCCAGCACTAATTCCTGACTTGCAGTAACCGTCATCCACGTGCGCCCAGGAATATAATTCCAGAACGGACAACCGTTAATTTCATCCTCCTGCCGGCAGGAAGAAAACAGAAGCGTGAGTCCCAGCATATAAAAAAGTAAATGCCGGGAATGCAGTGAGAAAATATTCGAGGGATGCATGGTAAAAATTATTTTTCAGCTGTGAAAAAAATTATATGCGGCGAAAGCGAACAAATTCCGGACTCAACAAAACGAATAATAAATATTATACTCTAACCTGTTGTGCTATTAAAGATCGAGCAAAATTTCCGCAATATCAAGTCCGAATAATAATCGCTGCGGATCTTCGAGTTGTTCTTTTACGCGCACCAGAAAGCTCACCGATTCTTTTCCGTCAACGATACGATGATCATAACTCAATGCGAGATACATCATCGGGCGTATAACCACCTGACCGTTGTGTGCCACCGGCCTCTCCTGAATTTTATGCATACCGAGGATCGCGCTCTGCGGAGCATTAATGATCGGTGTGCTCATAAGCGAACCGAATACACCGCCGTTGGTGATGGTGAATGTGCCGCCCTGCATTTCTTCCAGCGATAAAGTACCCTCGCGGCCCTTTACGGCAAGCGCTTTAATTGCGAGCTCAATTTCCGCCATGGATAAACTTTCCGCATTGCGCACAACCGGAACAACGAGTCCGCGCGGCGTAGAAACCGCTATGCTGATATCACAGAAATCGTTATAGATAACAGAATCCTCATTAAAATAGGCATTCACACTCGGGAATTCGCGCAATGCATTGCAGCATGCTTTTACGAAGAAACTCATAAAGCCGAGACCGACGCCGAATTTCTTTTCGAACGGCGCCTTATATTTTTCGCGCATCGCCATTACCGCACTCATGTCCGCTTCGTTGAAAGTGGTGAGCATGGCAGTTTCGTTTTTCACCGAGACGAGTCTTTTTGCAATTGTCTTTCTTAATTTGCTGGTTTTTTCTTCGCGTTGGTTGCGCGATCCTTTTTTAAATGCGGCAGCAATTTCCTTTACTCCGGCGCCTGCTTTCAGAAAATTCAAAACATCATTTTTTGTAATGCGTCCGCCTGCACCGGTGCCGGTGAGTTTATCCAGTGCGATATTATTTTCTTTTGCGATATTTTCCGCGAGCGGAGTGGCGTGTACTGCAGGCCGGATTTCCTCTTTCTTTGCTTCCTGTTTTTTCGGCTCTTCCTTTTTCGGAGCAGCAACGGATTGATCGGCTTTATCGGTATCGAGTGTTGCGATGGTATCGCCGATTTTAAGTTCGGCGCCTTCTTTTGCAATCAGCTTTATCATCCCTGCTTTTTCGGCGGGAAATTCAAGTGTCGCCTTGTCGCTTTCGAATTCGCATAACGACTGGTCGAGTGCGACAATATCGCCGTCTTTCACCAGCCATTTCGACAAGGTTACTTCGTTGATGGATTCTCCGATCGTTGGTACTTTTAGTTCAATAATCATTTTTATTTTTTTAAGGAGATAGTTGTTTTATTGTGTAAATAAAATAAATGCAACTGCCACGAAGGCGCTAAGAGCACTAAGTTATACGAAGTGTTTTGCGCCGTGGTTGGTGTCCTCACTTCGGAGCGTCATTGCGAGGGCTGCGCCCTTCAGCAGCCCGTGGCAATCTTTTCACTGCGCCGTGGTTGGTGTTTCCTTCACCAACCACATCACTATCATAATTAATCTTTTCCTCAACCTGATGGTCGGTGAAAAAAACACCAACTATGGCTTCGAAAAACAAATGCAATTGCCACGAAGGCGCTAAGAGACGAAGGTACGCTAAGTATTCCTCACTTCGGAGCGTCATTGCGCTTGCCCGCCGAGGCGGGAGGGCTGCGCCCTTCAGCAGCCCGTGGCAATCTTATCCTCAACCTGATGGTCGGTGAAAAAAACACCGACCATGGCTTCGTAATGGCTTCGCAGGATTTTCACCTCCGAAACGCCTCCTCCACAATTTCCATCTGCTCCTGCGCATGCACCTTCGCAAAACCCGTCGCCGGTGAAGCACTTGATTTTCTGGAAACCTTCCGCGCGATCCTGTTGCCCAGTAAATTCCAGATATAAAACCATGCACCCATATTACGCGGCTCTTCCTGCACCCATATCAGCTCTGCATTTTTATATTTCGCCAACTGCGTATTTAATTGCGTCATCGGAAACGGATATAATTGTTCAACGCGCAATACCGCAATATCCTTCCGGTTATTTTTCTGCTGATGATCGAGCAGGTCGTAATATATTTTTCCGCTGCAGAGGATCACACGCGTTACACTATCTTCATCTGCAAAATCATCGCCTATCAGTTCCCGAAATTTTCCGTCCGTTAATGCATTTAATTCCGACTGCACCAGCGGATGCCGCAATAAACTCTTCGGACTCATATTCACCATCGGCCTGCGGAAATCAAATGCAAGCTGGCGCCGTAACGCATGAAAGAAATTCGCCGGTGTGGTAATATTCGTCACGATCATATTTCCCTCACCGCATAATTGTAAAAATCTTTCCAGCCGGGCGCTCGAATGTTCCGGTCCCTGCCCTTCGTAGCCATGCGGAAGCAGCAACACGAGTCCGCTCATACGCTGCCATTTACTCACACTCGCTGCGATGAACTGATCAATAATGGTTTGCGCACCATTATTAAAATCACCGAACTGCGCTTCCCATATCACCAGCGGATCAGGCGACGCGAGGCTATATCCGAATTCAAATCCCAGCACACCAAATTCACTGAGCAATGAATTATAAATTCTGAATTTCCCCTGCTGCTCACTGAGAAAATTCAGGCGAATATATTCCGCATTCGAATTTTCATCGCGCAAAACCGCGTGCCGGTGACTGAATGTTCCGCGGCGCACATCCTGCCCGCTCATGCGCACATCTTTGCCGTCGAGTAAAATGGTGCCGTAAGCAATTAATTCGCCCAATGCCCAGTCGATTTTATTTTCGCGCAGCAGTTTTTTATTTGATTCGAATAATTTTTCGATCTTTTTCAGCTTAACAAATCCTTCCGGCGTATCAAATAAATGTGCAATTACCTGATCGAGTTTTTCCTTTTCAACTTTCGTTTCCGGCGTATTCGCAAAATCAACCGCTATATCAATTTTCTTTTTCAGTTTCCTCCACGCTTCTTCCGGCGGCTGATATTGATACGGCAATGGCTTTTGTTTCACAAGATCAAGGCGATTCTGCAATTCGCTCCAGAAATCATTTTCCATTTTCGTCGCCAGTGCATGTTCGATATGTCCGCTTGCCAGTAATTTCTTTACATAGATCTCGCGCGGATTTAATTTATTTTCGATGAGCTTATATAATGCCGGCTGTGTGTATTTCGGATCATCCCCTTCATTATGGCCATGCTTGCGATAGCAGACCATATCAATAAAAATATCTTTTTTAAATGCCTGGCGATATTCCACTGCGAGTTCGCAGGCAAATACCACCGCTTCCGCATCATCACCGTTCACATGTATCACGGGCGCCTGCACTGTGGCGGCATAACTCGTGCAATAATTACTGCTGCGTGCTTCATCAAAATCAGTCGTAAAACCGATCTGATTATTAATAACAAAATGAATGGTGCCGCCAACGCGATACCCTTTCAGGTTGCTCATCTGCAAAACCTCATACACAACGCCCTGTCCGGCAACCGCTGCATCGCCGTGAATGGTGACCGGCAGAATTTTCCGGTGGTCCTCGTTATATAATACATCCGATTTTGCGCGGACGAATCCCTGCATAACCGGATTCACCGCTTCGAGATGCGAGGGATTCGGCGTTAATTTGAGATGCACCTTTTTATGGTTCATCGTCTCCACCTGCGATGAATATCCGAGATGATATTTCACATCGCCATCGCCCATGGTGGTATCGGGTAATGTATTGCCTTCAAATTCGCTGAAGATCTGTTCGTATGTTTTACCGAGAATATTGGTGAGCACATTTAACCGGCCGCGATGCGCCATGCCGAAAACAAATTCTTCCACACCCAGATCGGCGCCGGCATTAATAATTGCATCTAATGCCGGAATGGTACATTCACCGCCTTCGAGAGAAAATCTTTTTTGCCCGATGAATTTTTTATCGAGAAATTGTTCGAGCACGACCGTCTCATTCAGCTTCCGCAGGATACGCTGTTTTTTCTCCGGCGGCAGGCCGATATGTTCCCCGGTAAACTCGATCGATTCCTGCAGCCATTTTTTCTCGGCGGCTTCAATAACATAGGTATATTCATATCCCAAGGCGCCGCAATACCATTTTTCCAGATGCAGGATAATTTCCTCCAGTGTGGCGTCCGGCA
>CAYTFT010000026.1:0-13583 GCA_964437155.1 uncultured Chitinophagales bacterium
TCATCTCCCACAATTTTGCAGGCACTTTATCCAGCATATTGAATTCGCCAGCGCCTTTTATCCATTCACCGCCATCCATGACAACCACTTCGCCGGTCATGAATGCACTGAAATCGGAGATCATATAGGCTGCGAGGTTGGCTAATTCCTGATGTTCTCCCAGTCTTCCGAGCGCATTTTTTTTTGTGATATCCAGATCGTCTTCCAGTCCGGGTGGCATCAATCTGCTCCAGGCACCTTCCGTCGGAAAAGGCCCAGGTGCGATGGCATTCAGCCGAATACCATATTTCCCCCATTCGGCAGCAAGACTTCGTGTGAGCGCAAGAACGCCTGCTTTGCCGCAGGCACTCGGGACAACATATCCTGATCCTGTCCACGCATAAGAAGTAACAATGCTCAGTACATTTCCCGCTATTTTATTTTCGATCCAGTATTTTCCGAAAGCAAGGGTGCAGTTATAACTTCCTTTTAAAACAATATCGACAACAGAATCAAAAGCGCGGTGACTTAATTTTTCAGTCGGGGAAATAAAATTACCCGCAGCATTATTGATAAGGATATGCGGATTTCCGAAACGGTTAATGGTCGCATTCAATACATTTTCCACCATCGCGTAATCGCGCACATCGCAGACAACCGCATGGATATTTTTATTCTCCGTTTCTGCACTGAGTTCCGCACAGGTTTTTTGTAATACATCCTCCTTTCTGGAAGTAATAACGACATTGGCGCCGAGCGTTAAAAAATATTTCGACATACTTCTGCCGAGACCGGTGCCGCCGCCGGTAACCACGATCGTTTTGCCGCTCAACACCTTTTCTGTGAACATTGGCTGATTATAATTCATAAGTTATTGTCTGCATTTGTTTTACGAAATTTGCTGTCAGGACTAAAGGTAAAAATTTATGCATCATCATACGATAAAGGTCAGAGGATTTCATTGCGATATGTTCGGTCATGTAAATAATGCGCGGTATCTCGAGTTTCTCGAAGAAGCGCGCTGGGAATGGCTGAACCGCATTACCACCTTCGATTTTTTTGAAAAGAAGAAACTGAGTTTTGTTGTTGTCAGTATCACCATTAATTATAAATGGCCGAGTGTTCTCAATGATCTGCTTGATGTTTCTGTGGAACTGAAAAACATCAGCAACAGAAGTGCTACCGTGCACCAGATTATCACACGGCAGGCAGATGAAAAGATCATTGCCACCGCTGATGTCACATTTGCGATGGTGGATAATAGTACAGGGAGATCAGTTCCTGTTGATGATGAACTGAGGGCGATACTTGAAGGTTGATCTTGCAGAAATAAAAATTCAATTAAAGGTGAGTTCACCAAGGGCATTTTCCAGACTGCTTATTGCACCTTCAACGTCTTCCATGCTGCAGGTGCCAACACTTAATCGGAACCACGGCGACTCATGTTCACTGCCGAATGCATAAAACGGCACGACAGCGATGCCTGCATTATTCAATAAAAAATGAGCAACATCCTGCATGGAACTGATCGTTGTTCCGTCTTTTTTTACAGCTCCGCGAAGGTCAATTCTTATCGTCAGATAAATTGCAGCCTGCGGCGCAATACACTCAACAGGATAATTTTTTTCCTGCAGTCGTTTAAATCCGTTATAAAATCCCTCCAGCCGTGCATCGATCTTCTGTTTATAGGTATGCAGAAAAGCATTTACTGCATCATCCATCATCAGATATTTTGCTGTCGCCACCTGTTCCGGTTTCGGGCTCCATGCACCGATATGCGATAAAATACTTTTCATTTTATCAATGATCTGCTTCGGTCCGAATGCCCAGCCCACGCGAATTCCGGTGGCAGAAAATGCTTTGCTTAAACCATCCACATAAATTACATAATCGCGTAATTCCGGACGCAGCGAAACAGGATCATAATGTTTTGTCTCCCCAAATGTCAGCGTCCAGTATAACTGATCATATAAAATATACAAGGGTTTTTGTTCGGGGTCACGACGGTTATTTTCTGCAATAACCAGATCACAGATCTCTTCCAGAGCATGTTTGCTGAATGCAGTTCCCGTCGGATTAAGCGGAGAACATAAAGCAATTAATGTAGCTTCCTGAATAAACGGTGCAATTTCTTCTGCCGTAGGCATGAAATTATTTTCCGGCTTTGTTGTTATTTCGATCCGCTGACAGGAACTCAGATGCGTATAATGATTATTATTCCAGCTCGGAACAGGATAGATCACTTTATCACCCGGATCCAATAGAGTGATATATGTTGCATAGATCAGCGGTCTTCCTCCGCCGGCAATTAAAAATTCATTTAATGCATAGGAGAGGCCCAGTGATCTTTGAATAAAATGCTGCGTCGCAATGCGTAATCGTTCAATGCCATCTGCTGCGGGATAATTCGTTTCATGCTGCCGGTATGCGTTGATAATTTCCTGCTCCAGCTCTGCGGGAATGGGAAAAATCGCGGGATCGAAATCTCCGATCGTAAGATTATAGATCTTCTCGCCCTGTTTGATCCGCTGATTCACTTCGCCCGCCAGCTTAATGATCTCACTTCCAATCAGGTTTTCCGCCATCCGTGAAACCTTCAACTTCTTTTTTGTCGCCATTTGAACATCCGCCATGTGTGCAAAATAATGCATTTTTTTTGTTTCGGCTTAGGAGTCCGGACAGATTTTTTGGTGAACATCCGGATCCTCCCAGAACCCTGTAAAAACAGGGATCTTAGTCATGCACATAGATCACCTTTTCTCCTTTCGGACGCAGTTTACCAAACGGGCTAAGTGCATATCCCAGTCCGGAAGCGCATTTTTCAAATTCCTGTTCGTACCCGGGCGTAACTGCAACCAGTAATCCACCGCTCGTTTGCGGATCACATAAAATATTGCGCTGATGATCCTGCATTGCAGAGATCTTATCTCCGTAGCTTGCAAAATTCCTGTTCGTTCCACCCGGCACAGACCGCTGATCGAGATAATGATGCAGAATATTTTTATCTATTGTTGGCACCTTGTCAAAATAAATATCTGCACTTACATCACTTCCTTCACATAATTCGGTCAGGTGGCCGCATAATCCGAATCCTGTTACATCGGTCATCGCTTCTATATATTTTAATTTTCCGAAAATTTCACCTGCCTTATTTAATTGCATCATCGAATCGGGTGCGAGGGTTGCGTGTTCCGGTAAAAGCAATCCCTTTTTTTGTGCGGTTGTCAAAATCCCGACGCCTAATTTTTTAGTGAGATATAAATTGCATCCGGGTTGCGCGCCTGCATTCTTTTTTAAATTTTCCAGATCAATTATACCGGTTACAGCGAGTCCGAAAACCGGTTCAGGGCAATCGATGGAATGTCCGCCTGCGAGCGGAATATTAGCCTCAGAACAAGCCTGGCGTGCACCTTCCAGCACTTCACCCGCAACCCCGGCAGGTACTTTGTCGATCGGCCAGCCCAATATTGCGATCGCCATTAAAGGAGTGCCGCCCATTGCATAAATATCACTGATTGCATTCACACTTGCAATTTTCCCAAACTGTATCGCATCATCTACGATAGGCATAAAAAAATCGGTTGTGGAAATAATGCCTTTCCCGTTACCGATATCAAAAACGGCTGCATCATCTTTTGTTTCATTACCTACAAGTAAACCGGGAAACATATTTTGTTTACCCGCTTTCTGCAGAATTTCATCCAGTATCTTCGGTGAAATTTTACATCCGCACCCGGCGCCGTGCGAATATTGTGTTAATCGTATTTCTTCTTTTATATTTTCCATAAAGGAGCGAATTATTGTTTATACGTGTTGTTCGGTTGTATTATTTTGTTGCAAAGGGAAACCGGCATTTAAAAAGGACAGAATTGTCTTCGCATTTTCAGCCGGATGTATGGTATCCATCGGCAACGGGTGAATGCATAACTGATCCCGTTGTTGTAATCCGTAAGTATATGTTTTATCATAATATACCAGGACAATGCGTGTTGCTTCAGCGAGGTTGCCGGCGGCATACAATTCCAGAGCTGCTTTTGCATGCTGGCCGCCCAGGCGTTTTGTTATTTTATGTACGGATTGTATTACGCCTTCCGCATCAAAATCACCATATGTTTTTACAAGATACTGTATCCTTTCCTCCAGCGGAAAATCACAATAAATAACCGGTGCACTGCGCATTTGAATCCAGATTTCCTCCGGAATAAATACGGTGCCGATCAGATGACTTTCGTCTTCGAGCCATATTCTTTTACCGGGATCACATTTTTCCAAAGCATCGAACAACAGATTTTCAAACATTTCGGTGGAAGGCTGTTTTTCCTCCCCGAGATCTCCAAACGCACTTCCTTTGTGATTAGCAAGCCGCTCAAGATCGATCACCTGTTCACCCAGATCATTTAATGCATGGAGGATCTTTGTTTTGGCACTTCCGGTTTTCCCTCCGAGAATGATAAAAGAAAAAGGTGCATTAAATGCGGTCCTTATATACTGCCGGTACGATTTATATCCGCCTTTTAACAGAGTGGTTTTAATGCCTGAAAAATCGAACAGCATAGCCATGCTTTTACTGCGCATGCCACCCCGCCAGCAATGTATATACAATCCCTCCGGATTACCTTCGGTGCATTTTCGTGCAGCCTCCACAAAGGCATTCAATTTTGGTCCCACAAGCGACAATCCTTCACTGATCGCTTTCTCTCTTCCTTCTTTTTTATAGGCGATTCCAACTAAATGCCTTTCTTCATCGTTGAATAAGGGTATGTTGATCGCACCCGGAATATGTGCTATTGCAAATTCTTTTGGTGACCTGACATCCACAACCGGGCGTGATCCGCGCGTAGCAATAAATTGTCTGATATCAGTTTCTTTGATCAAAGCCGGTATATTCGCAGTAAAGTTAAATGATATTACGGGATGCTTAAATTTTTAATACCCCTCCTTATAGTTGTTAATTGCCTGCCTGCAGATGCGCAGGAGCAGGAATATGCCCGCGCAACCATTGGCACTCCCGGTGGTGAATTGCCGTTCCTGCTGTTGATTAAAAATAACCCGAACGGCAAGGTTGCTGAAGTACTAAACGGAGATGAACATATTGTTGCTGAAAAATTTATTCTGAAGGCTGATTCATTCAGCATACGCCTCCCTGTTTTTAATACATTGATAAGCGGAATTGTCGGCGATAAAAATGTGATGACGGGAACATTCGAAGATTTTACGCGGACCGGTGCGTATATTTTACCCTTTGCGGCTACACCGGGCGAAAATTACCGGTTCATTAAAAATCCACTTCCGCCAAAGAATAATATCTCCGGAAGATATACGGCAGTTTTTCAGGATGAAACAGCGTCGGATACAACAGTCGGAATTTTTACGCAGCAAAAAAATCATTTATCGGGTACTTTTTTAACAACAACGGGCGATTATCGTTTTCTGGAAGGTGATGTGAGCGCCGATAGTTTTTATTTATCGGCATTCGACGGTTCGCATGTTTTTTTAATTAAAGGAAAAATAGAGGATGACGGTTCACTCACCGGTGATTTCTGGAGCGGGAAACATTATCATGCACATTTAACAGCTGTAAAAAATGAAAATGCACACTTGCCGGATGCACGCAATTTAACGCATCTGAAACCCGGATATGAAAAAATTGATTTTTCATTTCCTGATGAAAACGGGAACACGATTTCACTTGCGGATGCACAATTTAAAAATAAAGCGGTGATCGTGCAGATAAGCGGCACATGGTGTCCGAATTGTATGGATGAAACAAGTTATATGCACGAGATCGAAGAAAAATATAAAGGAAAAGATCTTGCGATCATCGATCTGTCTTTCGAAAGACAACCCGATCCGGAGAATTTCAAGCAAAGTGTCGCAAGATTGCGCTCGCATTTCGGAATTCAGTACACGGTTCTCAATGCAGGACTCCCCAAAACTGCAAGTGCTGCATTACCTATGCTGGATCATGTAATGGGATTTCCGACAACAATTATTCTGAATAAGCAGCATCAGGTTGCAGAAATTTATACCGGATTTAACGGACCTGCAACAGGCGAACTTTTTCTGCAGCATCAACAGGAATTTGAATCGCTGCTCGATAGTCTTCTTCAATAACAAAGCAGGTGATTTTTTGAAGATTCAAATCTTCAGCCTACCTTTGCAATCCATTTTGTCCGATGGTGTAACTGGCAACACGTCTGATTTTGGTTCAGAAGAGTCTAGGTTCGAGCCCTAGTCGGCCAACATAAACCCCGGTAACTTTTATCGGGGTTTATTATTTTTGCCGTCCGTCAATGAATTGTTCTTCAGCATTAAATAAAGATCTATGTCTATTAATAACATTGTGAGTCTGCTCGGCGATAAGGCTGATTACCTGTTAAACCACGAAAGCAAAACGATTTCTAAAGAAAGCCTGCATTTGCCGGGGCCGGATTTTGTTGACCGTATCTGGATCGGTTCCGACCGCAATCCGCAGGTTCTGCGCAATCTGCAGATGCTGTATACGAACGGCCGGCTGGCGAATACCGGTTATCTTTCTATCCTCCCCGTTGACCAGGGCATTGAGCACAGCGCCGGTGCATCTTTCGCGAAAAATCCTGTTTATTTCGATCCGGAAAATATCATCAAACTCGCCATGGAAGGTGGTTGTAACGCAGTAGCAACCACGTATGGCGGATTGGGAAGTATTGCAAGAAAATACGCCCATAAGATCCCGTTCATCGTAAAGATCAACCACAATGAATTTCTCACCTATCCGAATAAATTTGATCAGGTGATGTTTGCTTCGGTAAAGGCCTGCTGGGACCTTGGAGCGGCAGCCGTTGGGGCCACCATTTATTTTGGTTCCGATGAATCTACCCGCCAGTTGCAGGAAGTGAGTGCTGCCTTTGAATATGCGCATGAACTCGGTATGGGGACCATTCTCTGGTGCTATTTACGTAATCCCGCCTTTAAAAAGGATGGCGTTGACTACCATCTGAGCGCCGATCTTACCGGACAGGCGAACCATCTCGGGGTAACCATTGAAGCTGATATTATCAAACAAAAATTACCTGAGAACAACGGGGGATATCTTGCGCTCAATACGAAAGAATCAGCCTACGGCAAAAATGATAAGCGCATTTACGATGTGCTCACCTCCGAGCACCCGATCGATCTTTGCAGATACCAGGTAGCAAATTGTTATATGGGCAGAGCGGGACTCATCAACTCGGGCGGCGCTTCTTCCGGTGCAACAGACCTTACCGAGGCAGTTATTACAGCAGTCATCAATAAAAGAGCCGGCGGAATGGGCCTCATCTCCGGCAGAAAGGCATTCCAGCGTCCCATGAATGAGGGCGTCGGAATATTGAATGCAATTCAGGATGTTTATCTTACGAAAGAAGTTACGATTGCCTAATTTCGCCATCAGGTGAAGGGCGAAGTACTTTAAATCTTTTTATGGCAGAACAAAAACCGGAAAGGACCAGTTGGTTCAAGCGCAGCAGAAAGGGTATTGAGACCTCCACAGAAGAAAAACTCGATACACCGGAAGGGATCTGGTGGCAATGCCCTGAATGTAAAAAGACGACCACCGCAAAGGAATTCGAAGAAAAATTATGGTGTTGCCCGTCCTGTAATTACCATGGCAGAATAGGTTCACGTGAATATTTCAGCTGCCTGTTCGATGAGGGAAAACATACACTGCTTTTTGAAAATATTCTCTCCAAAGATGCGCTCAACTTCAAGGACCTCAAGGATTATGAATCCCGTTTGAGGGATGCGCTCAACAAGTCCGATTATACGGATGCGATCAGTGTGGGTGACGGGGCAGTCGGCGGCATTAGAACTGTTATCTGTTGTATGAATTTCGAATTCATCGGCGGCAGTATGGGAACGGTTGTAGGTGAAAGAATCTCCAGGGCCATTGACCATTGTGTGGAACATCATCTTCCATTGGTCATTATCTCTAAAAGCGGTGGGGCACGTATGATGGAAAGCGGATTTTCGCTTATGCAAATGGCAAAAACATCGGCTAAACTTACCCTGCTGGCAAAACATAAGCTCCCGTATATTTCGATTTGCACCGATCCGACCACAGGCGGCGTTACTGCCAGTTATGCCATGCTGGGGGATGTCAATATTGCTGAACCCAAGGCACTCATCGGGTTTGCCGGTCCCCGTGTGGTGAAAGAAACCATCAAAAAGGACCTGCCCAAAGGGTTTCAGTCGGCCGAATTTGTGCTGGAGACAGGGTTTTTAGACCTGATTTTGGAGCGCCGGGACCTGAAGAAGGAGCTGGCCAAGATCCTGGACCATTTCAGGAATTAAACCCGGTTCCGGGAGCAGACCAGGCGGCACTCAATTTTTTGTTTCAACCTTTTACATTTCGGCAAATAACCCTATCTTTGCTCCTCAAATTAAAAAGTAGCAATACAATGTCAGTTTTAACAGCAGAAAAGAAGAAAGAAGTTTTCAGGGAACATGGTGGGTCTGACAAGAACACGGGTTCTGTGGAGGCGCAGATCGCTTTGTTCACACACCGCATCAATCACCTTACAGATCATCTGAAAGATAATAAAAAAGATTTCGGAACAAAACGAAGCCTTTTGATGATGGTTGGTAAACGCCGCAGATTCCTGAATTATCTTATGAAAAAAGATATCGCTGCCTATCGTTCACTGATCGAAAAATTAAACATTCGTCGCTGATCGCGCAATGAAAATATACAGGGCTATGAGAAATACTTCAATATTTCCCGTAGCCTTTTTTTATTAAAGAAAAACGAACGCTGCTGCAGCAGTTACCCGGACCAAATTAAATTGCCCGGTTGTGTTTATCTCTCAAAACAAAACGTTCAAATTTTATTTATTCAATAATCATTTCAAAACAAAGGTGTGGAGTTTGATTACAATTTTCATCCCCTGAAAAAATATGCGACCCCTGTAAAGAAACTTCAAACTCCTGCCGCAAAAAGTACCCGTTAAGGACGGGTTTTATGTATTATGATTCCAAATCCGATTTCCAAGTCCATTGATCTGGGCGAAGGAAGAATTATTACCCTCGAAACGGGTAAGCTCGCAAAACAGGCAGATGGTTCTGTTGTATTGCGTCATGGCGAGACAATGTTATTAGCGACAGTCGTTTCTGCGAAAGAAGCAAAAGAAGGTGTCGACTTTATGCCGCTCACGGTTGATTATCGTGAAAATTATGCAGCCGCCGGAAAATTTCCCGGTGGATTTTTCAAGCGTGAAGCAAGGCCTTCCGAATATGAAATTCTGATCAGCCGTTTGATCGACCGCGCTATGCGCCCGATGTTCCCGGATAATTATCATGCAGATACGCAGGTGCTGGTGACACTTATTTCATTAGACAAAGAAATTCTGCCTGATGCACTGGCTTGCCTGGCTGCAGCAGCTGCAATGGCAGTTTCAGATATTCCTTTTAACGGACCCATTTCTGAAGTGCGCGTGGGAAGAGTGGATGGACAATTCATTATCAACCCGACACGTTCGCAACTTGCACTTTCCGATATTGATATGATCATTGCCGGAAGTCATAAAGATGTGGTGATGGTAGAGGGTGAATTAAAGGAAGTGAGTGAGGAAGTAATGCTCGAAGCAATTCGTGTTGCACATCAGGCGATTCAAGTGCAGTGTGAAGCATTAATGGAACTCACAAAAATGACGGGTAAAGAAACCAAGCGCGAATACAATCACGAAACACATGATCCGGAACTCCGCGACAGAATGTGGAAAGAGTTATATGATCAGGTGAGTGCTGTTGCACATTTACCATCGAAAAAAGAAGTGCGCACAGATGCATTCAAAAAAATCCACGAAGATTTTCTTGCTACTTTTTCTGAAGAAGAGCAGGAAGAAAAAGCGGGCATGATCGCATCCTATTATCACGATATTGAAAAACATGCGATGCGTGAAATGATCCTCACCGACCGGCAGCGTCTCGATGGAAGAAAAATGGATGAGATCCGCCCGATCTGGTGTGAAATAGATTATCTTCCTTCTGCACATGGTTCTGCTGTATTCACACGCGGTGAAACACAATCACTCACTTCCGTAACATTGGGAAGCAAATTAGATGAACAATTTATTGACGGTGTAGTGCACGAAGGAAATTCAAAATTCCTGTTACATTATAATTTCCCTCCGTTCTCAACGGGCGAAGCTAAACCATTAAGAGGTCTTGGCCGTCGTGAGGTGGGACATGGTAATCTCGCGATGCGCGCCATCAAATGGTCGCTCCCGGAAGATAATGTGTATACGATCCGTGTTGTATCTGATATTCTCGAATCGAACGGTTCATCTTCCATGGCTACAGTATGTGCCGGTTCAATGGCATTGATGGATGCAGGGGTGAAGGTGAAGAAACCGGTTGCAGGTATTGCAATGGGACTGATCTCTGAGCCGAATATGGTTCGGTATGCAATTCTGAGCGATATTTTGGGTGATGAGGATCATCTTGGTGATATGGACTTCAAGGTTGCAGGAACAAAAGATGGTATTACGGCAACACAAATGGATATCAAGGTAGACGGACTGAGTTTTGGTGTGGTGAAGGAAGCGCTGGAACAGGCGAAGAGAGGAAGACTGCATATTCTCGGTGAAATGAGCAAGGCTATTGAACAACCGAGAGAGGATTATAAACCACATGCGCCGCGTATTGTGCAGATGCAGATCCCGAGAGAATTTATCGGTGCTGTTATAGGGCCCGGTGGTAAGATCATCCAGGAAATGCAGCGTGAAACGGGCGCCGAAATTTCAATTGAGGAAGTAGGTGAACTCGGAATTATCGATATCTCTTCACCAAATAAGGAGAGCATTGAAAAAGCAGTTGCAAAAATCAATGGAATTGTCGCTATTCCTGAAGTGGGAGATGTGTATGATGCAAAAGTAAAATCCATTATGCCTTACGGTGCGTTCGTCGAGTTTTTACCCGGCAAAGAAGGATTGCTGCATATCTCTGAGGTAAGCTGGCAGCGTCTTGAAAATCTCGATGGCGTTTTAAAGGAAGGCGATAAAATAAAAGTGAAATTACTCGACGTCGACAGAAAGACGGGTAAATTCAAATTATCGAGAAAAGTATTACTCGAGCGTCCGCAAAAGCAGGCTCCGGCAGGTAATCAGGACGATCATAATAAAAATTAATTTCTCAAATCAAAGCATTAAAACGCAGGGCAAATGTCCTGCGTTTTTCTTTTCGGCAAATTGATCCCTGCATATATTTAATACCGGGCTTCGTGTTCTTATACGCAATTCAGTTACTGATGCATTGCTCAAAAAAAACTGAATGTCTTTAAGACAGCTATGATTATTTATTCCTCCTGAAATTCCATACTAACCCAAAGGGGTGACATTAATCTTTCCCAAAAGGTAATCTCCATTTAACCCCGGAGTGTGGAAATTATTCTCCCCGGATGAAAACTTTCACCGGGATTTCAGGTTGCCGTTGATATCCCGTTGAAAATCTTGTATATTTAACGGAAACTAATTCGGCCTGTAATTCGTAATTTCGTTCAAATTCAATCCATGCGGCAGATTAAGATCACCCATTCCATTACTTCGAGAGAGAACGACTCTCTGGAAAAGTATCTTGCAGAGATCGCTAAGATCGATATGATCACGCCGGAGGAAGAGGCTGTACTTGCCAAAAAGATCAGAGAAGGCAGTGTGGAAGCATTGGATAAGCTGACAAAGGCAAACCTGCGGTTTGTAGTTTCTGTTGCAAAACAATATCAGGGACACGGACTTACGCTCAGCGATCTGATCAACGAGGGGAACGTTGGACTGATTAAAGCCGCACGCAAATTCGATGAAACAAAGGGATTTAAATTTATTTCCTATGCTGTCTGGTGGATACGGCAGTCGATCATGCTTGCGATCGTGGAACATTCGAGACTGATCCGGCTTCCGTTAAATAAAGCAGGTAATGTTTCGAAGGTGAACAGGATCACCAGTCAGTTCGAGCAGATGTATGAACGTGAACCCACGTCTGAAGAAATAGCTGAAGTTTTGCATTTAAAAGATGCAGACGTAAAAGATATCATCATGAGCAATATCAAACATGTTTCGATGGATGCGCCGCTGGGTAATGAAACAGAAGACGGCAGCATGGCTGATGTGCTCGAGGATGTGGATGAGGATGCGCCGGATAAATCGTTGCTGGATGAATCCTTAAAAAATGAGATCGCGATGGCGATGAAAATTCTTACCGAACGCGAGGCACAGGTGATCGCCGCTTATTTCGGCATCAACGGATTACCGTCGATGAATATTGATGAGATCGCAAATAAATTCGGACTTTCCAGAGAGCGCGTTCGTCAGATAAAAGAAAGAGGACTCAGACGATTAAGAAAAGCAACCACGAGTACGGAATTGAAACCGTATCTGGGGTAATTTTTTCCTGATAAAAAAAGCATGCAATACTATTTACATGCTTTTTTATTTAATCAGCCAGTTGTTTTATCTGACCACAGAAATATTTATTTCAATTTAAATTCCTTCTTTATCGCAGCAACATAATCAAGTTTCTCCCACGGAAATAACTCAACCCGTACTTTCACTTTTTTTCCTGCACCGTCAACAAATTCTTTGGTCATCTTTTTGGGTTCACGTCCCATATGGCCATATGCTGCAGTCTCTGAATAGATAGGGGTGCGTAATTGAAATCGTTGTTCTATTGCGTAGGGACGCAGATCAAATATTTTACGCAGCTTATTTGATAAAGCGCCGTCAGACATTTTCACCTTAGAAGTTCCATACGTATTAAGATATAAGCCCACAGGTTCTGCAACACCGATGGCATAAGCCACCTGAACGAGTACTTCATCACATAATCCCGCAGCAACCATATTCTTGGCAATATGTCTGACAGCATACGCAGCAGAGCGGTCAACTTTTGACGGATCTTTTCCGCTGAAAGCACCACCACCATGTGCACCTTTTCCTCCGTAGGTGTCAACGATGATCTTCCGGCCGGTGAGACCTGTATCACCATGCGGACCGCCGATCACAAATTTGCCGGTCGGATTCACATATAATTTATATTTTGAATCGAATAATTTCTGCAGCCGTTTTGGTAATTGTGCTTTCACGCGCGGGATTAAAATTTCGGCCACATCTTTTTTTATCGCGGCAAGCATTTTCTTTTCTTCCGCAAAATCATCATGCTGTGTAGAAACTACAATAGCATCAATGCGCAATGGCGTATTATTATCATCATATTCGATCGTTACCTGGCTCTTTGAGTCGGGCCTTACATAGGTCATTACTTTTCCTTCTCTGCGTATAACGGCCAGTTCGCGTAAAAGCAGGTTAGCAATCTCCAGCGAAAGCGGCATATAATTATCCGTTTCGCGACATGCATATCCAAACATCATCCCCTGATCACCTGCACCCTGTTCTTCTTTTTTTGTTCGTTCAACTCCCTGATTGATATCAGGACTTTGCTCATGTATCGCCGAAAGAATACCACAGGAATTTGCTTCAAACATATATTCACTTTTCGTGTAGCCGATCTTCCGGATCACATTGCGGGTGATCTCCTGCACATCCAGATAGGTTTTTGATTTTACCTCGCCTGCAAGCACAACCTGTCCGGTAGTAACC
>CAYTFT010000027.1:0-13509 GCA_964437155.1 uncultured Chitinophagales bacterium
GCCGGAGATAAAATGTCCCGGGTCCCTCCAGCAAAAAGACAATGAGTGCTCCATGGATCATGGTATGTCCTATGATCTCCACTTTTCCGAAAACCGTGGAGGTAATAAAAAAGGTGATGGTAATGATAATCGCCAGCGGCCTTTGCAGCAGACAAACGAGCAATAAAAAGCCGAGTCCGAATTCCACAAAACCGACTGATTTGAGAAAGAAATCAAAATTGAGTCCCATGGCCAGTTTCGGATGCTCCTTGATAAGGAACATGCTCCAGTTCGGGTAGACAAATTTTTCAAGCGCTACCCAGCACAAAGAGAAACCGACCGTGAGATATAAGATTACCAGACCGAGGTCGTTATATTTTCCTTTTTTGATATGGCTGAAAACGAGATACATACCGCAACCGGCGAACATCAGGTAATCCAGCATGTGAAAGGGATGCAGCGTGAAATTTCCGATCATCCAGATCACCACAATGCCGATTCCGCCTATCGGGACGGTTTTTGGCAGGAGGAGACAAAATGCAAGGATGAACTGAAACCATCCTACCCATTCGTATTTAACAGGAACCGGAATGGTAGGGACGATCATCGCGTTACTTTGCCAGGAAAGGATAAGCACCATGGCTGCAGCAAACCGCATCGCGATCGGCGCATAAGATTTTCTGTTTTCCAGCCACGAGTCGGCACGCGTGTACCATTTTGATTTAGAAATACGTGTGTCGAGCCATACGCCGAATACGACTGTTACGAGGCAAAGGGTAAATAAGGAATAGAAAAATTTTGTTTCGAGAACTTCCGGGAATTTCAGCGGGCGATCGGCATAGCTGCCATCCGTAAACCATTTAACATGTGCGCCGGCTTCCGGGATAAAAAAGAATGTCAGCAGTAAAACGGTAAATACAATTTTGAAGATCGTTTGTCTTTTCATCATCCCTGCTGCAGATAATTCTGCTCCGGTCACAAAGCTAAATTACCCTTCAACTTTTATCCCGACAGAAGTGTAAAAGAAATGTAAACAGGATCCTCAAGCCATTCCTCTGAAGATCATTCATCCGCAACAAAAGCCAGTCTGGTATTGTCGGGTGAAAGTGCCAGCCTGTAAATTTTTTTCCCTTTTAACGAATCGAAGGCAGTAATAAAATCCCAGGCATTTGTGTTTTTGTAATCGAGCAGCCAGAGCTGGTTATACCGCGCCATTAAAAGTTTTGCATCGTTCGTCCAGACATAATCCTCGCTCACACCCGGTAATTTGGTGATAAGGGATATTGAATCATTTTCCAGATCATACTTTTTCAGCAGATAGGTATGTTCGGAGTCCTTCACAATATAACTGAAGGCATTTTCACCGGGTATCATTTTAATACAGCGGCCAACGCGGAGGTCAACAACCTTTGTTTTTTGTGTTTTAGCGTCTGCAAGTATGAGTGTGCCCACCGGAAGTGTATCGTTGTTGAGCATCCATAAGGCATAATGTCTTTTATCAATTACTCCGTAATAACCGATGCTGTCGATATCAGGCATAATAACAGATGCTTTATCTGCGGAAGTGCTGCATTTCCACATGCGTTGTGTCGAATCCATTTCTACCCTGACAACCGTAAAATATTTACCGTCGGCAGATGAAACCGGAGAATATTCACTTTCGGGTGAGTTAGTGATATTTCCGATAAGCCCCTGTTTGATGAGATAATAATAAATATCTGATTGCACGCTGTCCCGTATCGTTGAAAAATAGATCATAGTGCCGTCATTGGAAAAGGACGGCTGGTTATCGTATCCGGGATTGGAAGTGATGTTCATTATATCCGTGAAAACGAATTCCCCTTTGTCGTTTTGCGAAACGTTCGCGAGGTAGATATCATAGGAAGGTACCTGCGCCTGCACGGCAATAGATAAAATGGAAATAAGAATGAATGGAAAAAGGATGATTTTCATAATACCTCAAATCTAATCAGGAATTGCCAGAGTCCCGAAGCATAATTATCGGCAGGTATAAAATTATCGGGACAGTGACTTTGCCGGGACTCTGCGGCGGAAGGAAATTATTATCCACATTGGTGTATAAACGCCATTGCCGGCTTTAGAATCAAACGGGAAAATTTATCTTTGATAAAATTTTATACTATGAGTTATGAATTAACAGGCAGGATCATTGAAATCTTCCCTACGCAGGAAGTATCTGCCACATTTAAAAAGAGGGAGTTTGTGCTGGAGAAGTCAGAAATTTCAAACGACAAAACCTTTACCGATACCATCAAATTTCAGGTATTACAAGACCGCAGCTCATTGCTGGATAACTACAAAATCGGCGATGAAGTTAAAGTTACCTTCAACATCAAAGGAACTAAATGGGAGAAGGAAGGCCGCGTAAATTATTTTGTCAACCTAGATGTCTGGAGAATTGAAAAAACGGGGGAAAATACCACTCCGACCACTACGGCGCAGCCTGCGGAAACCACTACGGTGCAGGAAGAAGATGACCTGCCGTTTTAATTAAACAGGCATGCAGATCCCGGGATCCCTTTCCAAAAAAAGAAAAGAGCGGTATCAGCAATTATTCGCACTCCTTCGGAAAAGAAAAAATTCGGAGGATGATTTACGCACCGCAGCAGTGCATGAGGAAGTGTTTGCCGTTACGGATTGTCTCAGTTGTGCCAATTGTTGTAAGACATATCCTCCGCTCCTGCAATCAAAGGATATCACAAGAATTGCTGCGCATCTCGGCACCCGCGAAAGTGAATTTGTTTCTAAATATCTGGTGATCGATGAGGACGGGGATTGGGTTTTTCATACCGTTCCCTGCCCTTTTTTGCAAGCAGATAATGCCTGCAGTATTTATGCGGTGCGCCCGCTGGCTTGCAGGGAATATCCGCATACCGGTAGAAAAAAATTATATCAGATCGCCGACCTCACTTTAAAAAATGCAGAGATCTGTCCGGCTGTTACTGAAATACTTGACGCCATCGATAAAAAAATAAATGCCTTATGAGAACCGTCGGATTCATTGATCATCCCGTATTTAAAATCACCGTATTCAGCTGGAGCGAGAAATATATTGTGAAGATTGAAGCCGGACTTTTTGAACAGAGTTATAAATTTAATCAGGCCGATTTTCAAAGCTGGGAACAACTCAGGGAATTATTTGATGCAGCTATGCTGGATGAAGTAAAACACACCTTTAAAAAAATGGCGGGTGATATGCAGACTGCCGCCGGCAGATTTGTGCAGCGCGGCGGTTTAGCGTAGATAAAATATTAAACCAATTGGGGTTTTCCCCACATGTTCCGGTTATTCTCCTCCTTCCAGAAATGTATTCAGTAATTCCTCCACAGGATTATACACGTGGAGATACATCTTCTGATAATATTCAGTTGCCATTCGGTCGCTGTCAAAATACGGATAGACATCGTGCATGCTTTTCTTCACTATTTCCTGCCATTTCGCACGGTTCTGATAAAACGTGGGAACAACCTCTTTCTCCAGAACATCCATCAGATTTTCATAATCAAAATTGTCGATGCTTACAGCGTCCATTGTTTTATCGTCCGCCGGCGGAATGATAAATGCATTCTCCCCATGCACGGCAAATTCCGGGATCCAGCCATCACTTACACTTACGTTTACCGCTCCGTTCATCGCGGCAGTCATCCCGCTGGTGCCGGATGCCTCCCGCGGCCTTCTGGGTGTATTCAGCCAAACATCTGCCCCGCGTTTGAGTAGATAACTGAGGCCGATCTCATACCCGACGAGCACCGACAAATTAGGCCGGTCATGGCTGAAGGAAATAATATCGTTAAATGTATTTACTGCTCCATGGTCCAGCGGATAGGGCTTACCGGCCCAGATGATCTGCACCGGAAACTCAGGATTATTGATAAAATTCAGGAACCTTTCCTTATTGCGCATGATCAGGTTTGCCCTTTTGTACTCGGCAAATCTGCGTGCCCAGACAATCGTGAACACATCGGGATTAAATATTTTGCCGGTCTGGTTTGCCACTACCTCAAACAATTCGGATTTAAGTTCCTTTTTGATAGTGAGGAGACCCGTTTCATCCCGGTTGACATACGCCTGATTCAGCTCTTTATCGGCCCAGAATTTTTTCTGCTGTGCATTCGTGATACTGATGATGGGACAAATCCCTTTATACTCGCGCCACATTTCCCTGCTCACTTCACCGTGGAGTTTACTCACACCATTTGCGATCTTACTCATATACAGTGAACAGGGTGTATATCCCAGCATATCTCCTTCTGTTTTGGTGACATGCCTGATGAGTTCCAGCGGTATCCCGCTGAAAAATCCCATTCTTTCGAGAAGACCGATCTCGTGTTCTTCATTTCCGGCCTTTTCCGGGGTATGCGTCGTAAAAACAACATGGCTTCTCACCTTGTCAATATCCTTCCATTTACTGAACAAATAAAACGTCATCGCAAGTGCATGACCTTCGTTCATATGATAGATATCGGCATCACCCAGCATTTCCACCACTTTTGCCCCGCCAATGCCAAGAATGATATTCTGGGCTACTCTTATTTCGGTATTGTCGTCATACAGCCTGTTGGTGTAGCGTCTTGCTTCCTCATCGTTTTCCGGAAAATCGGTGCTCATCAGGAAAAGCGGTGCCGAGCCAAACACGTCCGGTGGCAGGTAATAGGTTTTTACCTGAACGTCTTTTCCATTGATGGAAAGCGTGAAACTGATATCTGTTTGCTGAAGGAAAGTATAGATCTTTTTCTGGAACTGCACAGCCATGAAGCCATGGTCGTCGCGCACCTGGTCGTAATACCCGTTCCGCCAGAGAATGCCTATGCCGAAAAGGTTCTGGCGCAGTTCATACGCACTCCGCATATGGCTGCCGGCAAGGTATCCAAGCCCGCCGCTATAGATCTTCAGGGCCTGATGGATGCCGAATTCCATGCAGAAATAAGCGACCCGCTTTCTGAATGCGGGATTCACCTCATATGGCAATTGCCATGTTTTGTGATGGATCATTTCAAATAAATGAGTGGCGAATATAGAGAATGGGACAGAAAGCGCAATCCGATGTTTATGCACATGGGAGTGAAATGCGCCGGGGACCGATTATCTCCTTTTCATATCGCGGCTTCCACCCTTGTGCGCCTTCTTTTTTGGAAATTCCATTCTTTCATTCTGGATTTCCACGCGCACCCTGCGACCGCGGTAAACAAAACCGTTGAATGCATGTACTAATTTATCAGATGTATTGGAAGGCACTTCAAAGAAGGAATAGGCACCTTTCAGACGGATATCCCCAACCTGATAATGCTTGAGCTGACCGACCTGTTTTACCATTTCCACCAGGTCTTTTACCGTGAGGTGGTCCATTTTACCGAGGTTGATAAACATCAGGTCCATATTGCCTTTGGAAACGGCATGATCCCTGACTTCCCGTCTTTCATGGATGTTGAGATCCTCGGCAAACCGGTAATAATTGAGGAAACGGTTGAATTCGAGGGAGGCAAAACGCTTCAGGACCTCATCCTTTGTCATGTCGGCAAACTCCTTTTCGATCACCGGCAGATACTTCGCAATTTCCTTTTCGTTCACACTCACCTCACGTACGCGGTGAATCATGCTAAGTAATTGTCTTTCACAGACTTCTATTCCTGTGGGGATCAGCATTTTTTTGAACTTCATGTTCAGTTTCCGCTCCAGTTGCTTGATCCGGTACAGGTCTTTTTCAGAGATTAGGGCGAGTGAAATTCCACTTTTTCCTGCCCTTGCCGTACGTCCGCTCCTATGTGTATAAAAATCTATGTCGTCCGGTAAATGGAGATTGATAATATGGGTAAGGTCGGTGACGTCAATACCTCTGGCGGCGACATCCGTAGCAACCAGCATCTGCAAAGTGCGTTCCCGGAAAGCCGCCATCACTTTATCCCGCTGCATCTGGCTAAGGTCGCCATGCAGGCTGTCGGCATTATACCCATCCTTTATCAGGCGTTCCGAAATATCCTGAGTTTCAGCTTTGGTGCGGCAGAATATGATCCCGTAGATATCAGGATGGTAATCCAGAATTCGCTTCAATGCCGGATATTTATTCTTCGGCATCACCATATAATACTGATGTTCGATATTCGCATTGGTCTCATTTACCTTCCCTGCAGAGATCTCCACAGGTTTATGCATGTACTTTTTTGTAATGGATTTGATCTCCTGGGGCATCGTTGCAGAAAACAGCCAGGTAAATTTGGTGGAAGGTGTGGTAGAAAGAATTTCGTCAATATCCTCCTGAAATCCCATGTTCAGCATTTCATCAGCCTCATCCAGTACCACGAATTTTACCTGTCCGAGGTCAACTGCCTTTCTCCCAAGCAGGTCAATAAGCCTTCCCGGCGTTGCAACTACAACCTGCACACCTTTTCTGATCTGATCGATCTGCGTGCGGATATTAGCCCCGCCATACACTGCAACCGTATGAAAGTGGCGCGTATTTGCCGAAAACAATTTCAGGTCGTTTTCTATCTGCACACAAAGTTCCCGCGTTGGCGCCAGGATCAATGCCTGTGGCTTTTTGCCGGTTGTATCGATAAGTTCAATCAATGGAAGCCCGAATGCTGCTGTTTTGCCGGTTCCCGTTTGTGCAAGGGCAATAATATCTTTTGTTTCGGTGAGCATTGCGGGAATCACCTGTTGTTGTATGGGTGTCGGGTTTACAAAACCAAGGGTTTCGATAGCCTCTAATACGGGTTTCGAAAGCCCGAGATCGCTGAAATTCATCATTTGTTTATAATTCTTGAGAAAAAATTACAATCACCGTTGCAAGTACCGGTTGAATAAGATACAAAGGAAGGATTGATTGAGCCGCAAAGGTAGCGAAATATAGGCAGGATTCATATTTCAACGGATGATGCATGCCGCATGAACGCTGAAAACATGATGTAGCAGACCCTGCTGCATGCAACCATAAGCAAGCTTACATGTCAACAGAATGTGCAACAATGTGCAACGGGTCCCCGAATTTTGGCTGATAAAGGTCAACCTGCTCTGCATATGATTTTCCGTTGCGGATGGACACCACTTTTACAGAATAAACATTCCCTTCCCCTGCTTCCTTGTGTTCTGTATTTATATAGGCGACAGCCTGTGAAGGGTCAATAGTGAAAGAAGCAATTTTACCATTTTCTGCGTTCAGCATGGCGTATAATGCGATCCACTCCTCCGAATTATGCTTTTCAATGCCTGAATAACCAATTTGTTGCAGAGCGGTATTATGATCTGCGGCGGATAGCGCTGTCATGTAGGTCCTGACGATCCCGACCGACTTATCAAGTTCCTCCCTGAACCTTGCTTCCAGCAATTGCGGGGAATACTTTCCGATCTTAAATCCGGTCCCGTTGTTTGAAAGTTCCAGAGAATCGAAGCTTTTACCGAAGGCATATTCAATTGTATATGCCAGTTTCACAGTGGATATCCCGTTTTCTATCGAAACATTGAATCCACCCGACTTTTCAAATGATTTGATGTCCCCGACGCTGTTGAGATTATTATATAAAAGTTCCTTCCATCCATCGGTGGTCAGTACCTCGTCGGTGGCACATAATGCCGCTGCCCCACCAAGATCTCCTTTTTGCAAAGCACTGTAAAACTGATCGGCAACGGTGGTTGCGTCCTTATTCTCGGAGGCGAGTCCGCAACCGGAAAGGAAAATGCCTAAAGCAAGAATAATAACAGCGGGCAGATGCAATATTTTCATGTGATACGATTTGTATTGCTGACGAAGATATTAAAATTTCGAAGTGTAACCGGCTTTAAAGAATTTTCACTTTCCTCCCCCCAAAGCCCAAAACTTATTTTATGTTAATTTCTTACTGTAATTATGTATCTTTATTCCTTCTAAATTACTTGCCAACAACATGCGAAAATTACTACTCTTATTGATCGCGGGAACAATTTTCCTGCAGACATCCTATGCACAAACTGACCGGTGCGGAACCGTTGAACATGAAGCCATTTTAAAAGCTAAATATCCGGGATACGAACAAAAACGCGCAGACATAGAAGACTTTACTGCAAAATACATTCAGAAAAAACAAAGTCTTCCGACTGCAAAGACCGAAGGCGGAGGGTTGATTGTAAGGATTCCCGTTGTTTTTCACGTTGTATATAAAACAGCAGCGCAAAATATTGCAGATGATCTGCTCTTACAGCAATTAGATATCCTGAATGCCGATTTCCGCCGGTTAAATGCAGATACTACTGATACGCCGGCAGCGTTTGCAGATGTTGCTGCAGATCTTGGGATTGAATTCTGTCTCGCACAAATTGATCCCGATGGCAATCCAACCACAGGAATTCTGCGCGTATCCACTACCGTAAGTTCATTCACAACAGATGATAATGTCAAGTTCACTGCGGACGGCGGCGATGATGCATGGCCGGCCGACAGTTACCTGAATTTCTGGGTATGTAATCTGGGCGCGAGTTTGCTTGGTTATGCGCAATTTCCGGGCGGACCGGATGCAACAGACGGGGTTGTGATACATTATAACCACGTGGGATATAATGATGCAGGTTATCCTTATCATCTTGGACGTACCGCAACGCATGAAGTTGGCCACTGGTTGAATCTCCGCCATATCTGGGGTGATGATACCAATTGCACGGGAACAGACCTCGTTGCCGATACACCAAATCAGAAAGTAAATACCTGGGGTTGCCCGAGTTATCCTGAAACAGATATGTGTTCACCGGACGCGCCCGGAATCATGTTCCAGAATTATATGGATTACACCGATGATCCCTGCATGAATATGTTTACGGAAGGACAAAAAAACAGGTCAAGCGCTTTATTTGAACTCGGTGGAACCCGTTACAGCCTTGTAAACTCAGAGGGTTGCGGACTTCAGCCTTATGATGCACAGTCGTTGGCCGCATTACCCGGGGGAACCATTTGTAACCTCACGTTTTCTCCCTCTGTAACGATCAAAAATCATGGAACAGAATTGCTGACCTCCGTGGATATTGTTTATACAATTGACGGCGGCGCTCCATCTACCTATAACTGGACCGGTTCATTGCTTACAGGATCGACTGAAGAAGTTACACTTCCTTCCATCACCACAACAGAAGGCGAACATGAACTGGAAGCAACCCTTGAAAATCCGAATGGTTTTGTGGATGCCGACGAAACAGACAACACTTCTACGACTACTTTTATTGTCAGCCTGAGTTCACTTCCTCTTCCGCTGACCCAGGGATTTGAACCTACAGGATTCCCTTATGACGGATATACGATTTCAAATCCCGATTTATATTATACATGGGAACGAACAAACGATGCTGCTTCTCTCGGCACCTATTCCATTTATATGGATCATTTTAATAATGATGCGATCGGTTCTGTGGATGATTTTGTAATTCCGGCATATGATATTTCGGGACTCGCAACGATCAGTTTTACATTTGATGTGGGATATGCATTATACACCGCAAGCGGCGCCTACTCAGATACCCTGGAAGTGCTTGCAAGCGATGACTGTGGTGAAACATGGACGATCGTGTATAAAAAAGCAAATCCGGATCTGCAGACGGCTCCTCCGGAAACATCATCATTTGAACCTGCTGATGATGAATGGAGAAATGAATCTATTGACCTTACCGATTATCTCGGAAGTGAGCAGCTCTTTATTATGTTCCGTACCATCAGTGATTATGAAAATAATCTGTTCATTGACAATATCAATCTGAATGACGGACAGGTGACAGGCATTAACGATATTTCCAATGATTTTAATATTGTTGTATATCCAACCCCTGCGAGTGATCTCATGCACGTGCGGTATAATCTTGATAACGCTGCAAAATGTGATCTGGTAATTTATGATATGCTGGGTAAGGTAGTTTATGCAGAAAAAATCGGCGGTGCAAAAGGCATTAATGTAACAACAGTACCGGTTGGCGATCTTGGTGCCGGGTATTACAGAGTGAAAGTAAGCAACGAAAAAGAAAATGCTTCGGTGCCCTTTATTAAGGAATAATTATTTCAAAATATTATTAAAAAAACAGGACCTCTGCGTCCTGTTTTTTTATGTACTAGTATCCATAAAAACGTTTAGAATTTCAGTCTGCAGCGGTTCCCGCAGATTTTGAAATAACCTCCACCTCTTTTTCGACACCGGTAACCACAACAAAATCCTGATGGCGGAGATAGTGCATATGATAATCATATACTTCGCCGTATTTCATTAAAATTCCGTTCAGGTCACCGCGATCGTTCAGCAGAAAAGGTTTTACGTACATATCTTCCCTGAATTCGAGTTTTCTTTTGCCGTAAATTTTATACATCACTTCTTTCGCGCTCCAGTAAATGAGCAATTTCTTCATGCGTTCCTCCTCGCCGATATGCGCTAATTCGGTTTTCGAGAGAAATTTATTTTTCAGCGATTCAATATTGCGGTGGGGTTGTTCAATATCGATACCCGTTTCAAAATCACGCGAAATAATTGCAGCGGCATAATCGGGACTATGGCTTAAACTCAGATGGAGCGGAAAATTTGAAATAAAGGGTTTTCCATGCACATCAAAAAGAAGTTCAACAAAATCGGTGGTCCCCATCAGATATTTAAGCAGATATCTGCTTGCCAGCCAGGTAAGTTTGCGTTTGGGATGTGCAATGCCATCAAGATAGGTTTGCTCCCAGTCACTCAGGATCAGTTTCGAATAATAGAAGTCACTGTCCTCTTCAATTTTCCAGACGGCATATTCAGCATATGTCATCAGATTTTCCCGCAGAACCAGTCCCATGTACAGTTAAATAATTCACCTAAAGTTATTCATTAAAATTTGGTGCAGCCAAACCGGTATTTGCACATCCGTTCCGGATTTTCTAACTTCACTGTCGAAACCCTTTTTATATGTTCAAGCGATTCTTATTAATAAGGCCCGATCAGGATGTTCTGCAGATCGAGGTGCCTAAAAATCTGAAGGGTAAACTCGTTGAGATTATTATACAGGAAAAAGCCCCCGATCCGGATGTGGTGCTTGATGAAAAGGACGAGCAGATCATGGCACAAAAGGAAGAAGAACTGAAGATCCTGGATAAATTGCGCAACCAGTTGAATGTATGGGATCATTAAGGTGAAATCCTTTTTCTCCTGACTTTTTCCCCTCACCTGCCCTTTCTATTTTCCTTAATTTCGCACGCCAGTTCAAAGCAACGGGCTACGTTTACATGTTGTTGCCATCCGCTATTCAGATTAACCGATTGCATCATTTCACCGGGCATTCTGCCGGCATATTTTGCATGGATCAGGGGTATTCTCCGCATTCAGTTTTCACCGGTGCGGGTGATGGAGTGATCGCTGAATGGGACCTCACGGGAAAAGAAATTACAAAGGCCATTGCAAGGATTCCCGGGAACATTTTTTCCCTGTTGCATATTGCGGAAAAAAACCTGCTGGTTGCCGGTGATATGCACGGCTATATTTATTTCATCCGCCCCGGATCGGAAACCGGATATACGGTTTTACACTGCGACAACAAAGCCGTTTATGACCTGCAATTATCGGGAACCGTAACCCTGCTGGCCGCATGTGGATCGGGCACATTGTATTGTATTGATTTATCTTCCGGAAAAATCATCAGAAGCATTCCGGTTACCGATAAAAGTATTCGCCATATCTGTCTTGCGCCCTCCGGAAAAACCATTGTGCTTGCATGCAGCGATCATCTCCTGCATGTTCTTGAAGCAAAGGAATTACGGGAAACGCTGGTGATCACCGGCCATGAAAATTCCGTTTTTTGTGCAACATTTTCACCCGACGGGAAAAAACTCATTTCCGGTTCGCGGGATGCACATCTCATGGTTTGGGATGCAGAAAATGATTTCATGCCCATGCAGCGGATACCTGCACATCGGTTCACCATCAACGATATCCGGTTCAGTCCTGATGGCCGTTTATTTGCAACAGCGGGCCGCGACAAACATATCAAGATATGGGATGCAGAGCATTTTAATTTGTTGAAAGTGATCGACGCAGAGAAGTTCGGGGGACATATCAACTCGGTGAATAAATTATTTTGGAGCCGCTGGAATAACTGCCTAATTTCGTGCGGCGATGACCGGTCGGTAATGGTTTGGGATATCCGGATCAGGGAATAAATAAACAAGCCGGTGAAAATTAACCTTGTAAAAAATATATATGATTCTTACAGATAAAGAGATTGAAAAAGAAATTGCAGCAGGGAATATTCTTATTGAACCGTACCGGCAGGACTGCCTGGGCACCAATTCGTACGATGTGCATCTTGGGCGATATCTGGCGGTATACAAAAATCATATCCTGGATGCAAAAAAACATAATGAAATTGAGGAGATCATTATTCCTGATGAGGGTTTTGTGATCCATCCGGGAATCTTATATCTCGGTGTTACGGAAGAATATACAGAAACACATGCACATGTTCCTTTCCTCGAAGGTAAATCCAGCGTGGGCCGTTTGGGAATTGATATTCATGCAACTGCTGGTAAGGGAGATGTAGGATTTTGCAATACATGGACACTTGAAATTTCATGCGCACAACCGGTTCGTATTTATGCCGGTATGCCCATTGGACAGCTCATTTATTTTGAAGTGAAGGGCGATATAGAAAATTACTACAATAAAAAGCAGAATGCGAAATATGTGAACCGCACGATCCGCCCTGTTGAGAGCATGATGTTTATGAATAAATTCTGATTTTTTTATCGCTGACTTCCGGTGCACATGCATAGAACGGAAAAACCACTGCTTCCACGCAGAAAATATTTCACTCGCTACCGATAACAAATATTGCCTATCCTTCGATATGCAACGAGAATAAAATTGTTCTTGAAAACAATTTATCCATGACCGCGCTTTCCTGCAAATTCGGATCAAGTGAGTGCACATTAATTATCCCGTTGGATATTTTTATTTCAGGCGAGAAAATAAAATAAGGGAAATAAAATTCAAGTCCGAGTCCCGCATCCACTGCGATATCGTGTGCTTTGATTTTAACCAGCTCCTGCGCGTTACGTGCTTCGGCATTGGAGCCAAGATCATACGCATATTTAATTCCGCCCAGCACATACACTTTCATATCCTTGTATGCGGCGCTTTTGAACTTTACGTCAAATGGAAATTCAATAAGAATAGATTCCACCGTTTGTGATGCATTTGTTTCATCCTTGTACGTATAATCAAGATCTTTTTCCGCAAAGGATAATGCGGGAATAAAACGGAGGTCAAAATAATTCCCGATGCGCAGGTTGGAAATGATCCCGAGATTAAATCCTGGTCCGCCGGTCGATTCAGCTACAAGAATTGAATCGTGATTAATAAAGGCATCGTTCAGTTTAATTTTAAAATCAGAAGTATTATAAGCAACGGAAATACCGAAGTGATAAGGTTTGATAGAGAACCTGTTTTCATATTCACGCACATTGAACTGCGCATGCAATGCAAACGGCAGCAAAAGGAGAATGGAGGTGATTATTTTTCTGCAATATACAGCGAGCATATCCCG
>CAYTFT010000028.1:0-13498 GCA_964437155.1 uncultured Chitinophagales bacterium
GAATTGTCCAGCGAGTATTGATCGCTCCGGTTCATTTTTTTGTAATGCTTCTGTATGATAAATAAAAAGCCTTACGATATAAAATAATGCAGCAAACCAGGTAATGATAAAAATGATATGCGTGGCGAATAAATACGGATAGAATTGCATCAGCATTAATTTACCGGATCGGGAGTTCCCGGTTTTTTTTAAACCCGCTGCAAATTTAGCTGCTGTAAACGGATTACGGAAAAAACCTGACCGGTGCGATCAAACAGGCTGCATTCGTATATTTAGCTCCATAAAGCCGCTCATTACTTACCTTTGTAACATGGGTGAAATTAGAAGCAATGATCTGGAGCTGGGAATTCTCGGAGGCGGGCAACTCGGTAAAATGCTGATCGAGGCGGCAAGTAACTGGAATATCCGTTGTCATGTGCTCGATCCCGATCCGGAATGTTCCTGCGCACAACTCGCCTATAATTTTACCTGCGGCTCCTTCAGGGATTTCGAAACCGTATATAATTTCGGTAAGCATCTGCAAAAGATCACGATAGAAATCGAACATGTAAATGTGGATGCGCTTTTTCGTTTAAAAGCAGAAGGCAGGGAAATTTTTCCTGATCCTGAGGTATTAAAAATTATTCAGGATAAAGGCAGGCAGAAAATGTTTTTTGAGGATAACGAATTACCCTCTTCCAATTTTCAACTGATCGAATCAAAGGAGGAACTGATACAGCTCATCCAAGAAAATATGATCAGTATGCCATTTGTGCAAAAATCCTGCACCAGCGGTTACGATGGTAAAGGTGTTTCGGTAATTAAAAATGAAGGTGATACAGATAAATTATTATCCGGTGAATGTGTGATCGAAGATCTTGTGGAAATCGAAAAAGAATTATCCGTGATCGCTGCGAGAACACATACTGGAGAAATCGTTTGCTATCCTGTTGTGGAAATGGATTTTCACCCGGAAGCAAATCTTGTGGAATTATTATCTGCTCCTGCTTCCATTACTAAAGAACAGTCCGACCTTGCAGAAAGCATCGCCTCTGATACAATTAATGCATTCGGTATGACCGGCATTCTCGCAGTAGAATTATTTCTTACGAAGTCGGGCGAGATCTTCATTAATGAAGTGGCGCCTCGTCCGCATAACAGCGGCCATCATACAATCGAGGCGAATTATACTTCACAGTACGAACAATTGCTGCGCTGTGTTTTCGGATTTCCTCCGGGCAGCACTGCTTTGCGTAATCATGCTGTAATGGTGAATGTACTGGGGGAAGACGGATATACAGGCGAAGCGGTGTATCGCGGCATGGAAGCGTGCCTGGGTAAGGAGGGTGTGTATTTGCATTTATATGGAAAAAAGATCACAAAACCATTCCGGAAAATGGGACACGTTACTGTGATCGGCGATGATTTTTCTTCCGTACATGAAACAGCAACATTTATTAAGCAAAATCTGAAAGTGATAAGCTGAGGAATTGCGATCGGAACAGAAATAATTTTTACGCATTATTAAGTAAGGGAGCATGAAAAAAACACAAATTAAAAAACAAACTGTCATCAAACCGCTTGTAAGTATCATTATGGGCAGCGACAGTGACCTGCAGGTAATGAAGGATGCCGCAGAGATACTCGAAGAATTTGATATTCCCTTTGAAGTGACCATCGTAAGTGCACACCGCACCCCAAAGCGCATGATCGATTTTGCTACAAAAGCGCACGAACGCGGCATTAAAGTTATCATCGCAGGAGCCGGCGGCGCGGCACATCTCCCAGGAATGGTGGCATCGGTTACACCATTGCCCGTAATTGGTGTTCCGGTAAAATCAAGCAATTCTATTGACGGATGGGACTCTATTCTATCCATTCTGCAAATGCCGAATGGTGTTCCCGTTGCCACCGTCGCGCTGAATGCCGCAAAAAATGCAGGTATTCTCGCAGCAGAAATATTGGGAAGCCACGATACAATTATTTGTAAAAAGGTGATCACCTATAAAAAGAAATTACAGACAATGGTGGAAGGGAAAGCAAAAAAGCTGGAGAGTGAAGGATATAAAAAACACGTGAAATAAATTATCCGGCAGCGGATTAATGTATTTTATATGTGTCTGTAAATTATAAAACCGGAAATTATTTCGCAATATCTGCATGATCAGTTCCCTCCGGATTATCCGGGCTGAATGATTTATCTTCTTCCATTTTGCGGATACCCGCCTCCAGTTTTTTCTCATTGAAAAAGGCAAATACAATCGCAGCAATAAAGCACATGGCAAATCCGAATATTCCGGAGAGACGGATGCCGAGTTCATCAAAAGGAATATTATGAAATACCCGTGCGAAATATTTTCCTAAACCTTTCTGTTCATCCAGTCCGATGAGTAAAGTAAATATTACCACACCAAGGGTTTGCCCGAACTGAATAAATAAACTTCTTATCGCGAAAAAAGTTGCTTCCCTGTTTTCTTTCGTTTCATGGGCATCCACCTGTGTGAGTTCTGCCAGAATTACGGGAGGAAGAATTCCCAGCACAGAGAACGGCAGGGACAATACACCGGCGAGAATATATGCCTGATAAATATTGGGAATGCCAAAATCTCCCAGATACCGTACGCTTGAAAAGATGATGGATAACACAATGAGCGAAATCAATATCATCATTTTTTTGGAATATCTGTTCGCCAGATAATATACTGCCGGAGAAAGCAGCATCGCCAGCCCGACGCACGTGGCTACCATGCCGGTTCCGTGTTTTTCTTCGAGATGCAATAATGCTTTCACATAATATAAAGCGCCGGCGCCAATAATCGTGAGTGAAATAAAATATGTAAAATCGGCGAACAGATAAAACACGACATTTTTTTCCTTCAGCACCGTGAAAAGATTTTCCGTTATGGATTTTTTTACAGGATTGGCTACGATATATTTTTTTTCGGAAATAAATACCGGGAAGAGTAAAAATATCCATCCCAGAATAAAAATGGTCCAGATCGCGAATTGGAATGCCCTGAATTTATCCTGCATATGGAATGTATCCTGATAAAAATTCAACAATGCATTTGCTGCGCTCGCGATAACGAGCCCGATCGTATAGGCAATCGACTGAAAAGTGGAAATACGGAGTTTCACTTCACTGTTAAACCCGAGTTCGGGGAGCATGGCGTTATAAGGGATCACATAAAAGGAGACCGCAACATTGAACAGGATCATAATGCCCTCGAGCCACCACATGTTCCCGTCGCTTTCTGTTCTGGTGGGAGGCATCCACAGCAAAATACCGGTGATCAGAATGGGAATAAGTGATCTGCGCATGAGCGGGATGCGCCTTCCGCTTTTATGTTCGCTTCTGTCGCTTACATGCGCTATGAATGGGTCCACAATTGCATCGATAAATCGCGCACTGGTGGCAATGAGTGTTAACGGCGGAATCAGGCCAATGATCAGCAGGCGCGGAATAAGATTATGTAATTCGGAATCGCCAACGGGCTGATAAAAGTAAATGATGAGGCCCGTGAGCAGGTTCACCACTACACTCCACCCGAGGGTTCCGGCCGCATACATTAACTGTCCGCTTAGTGGGATCCTTTTTGCCTGCATCGAAGATCAACTCCTTTTCGGGCAGCAAAAATAGGATAATAGAACGTCACCATTCCGCCGATAGCAGGTAATCACTGTTAATAGAATCATAATTTTCGGAGAAAACAACGAATAGAGCGATAAACCGGCATCCGCCGGAACGGCATAAAAAAAACCGGCAGAACAAAACGATCCGCCGGTTTTGAAAATTTTTATGCTTCTTTTTTTACAGATCAATTTTACCAAACTGAATATTTTTTCCTCTTTCACCGCTGATTAAAAATCCTTTGCCGGGGATCGGGAAGGAACTGCTGGTATCCAGTATCACATCCACATCTTTTCCGATGAAAATTGCTTCTTTCTCCCATTTACCTTCAGCATTTACGGATACGATCACGGCATTCGCTTTATTTTTATTGATCATGGGTTTTACATCCCTGAAAGTGCGTGCATCACCGTTGTCGCGGTGGTCATTATATAAAATATGAATTACACCGTCTTTTTTAACTGCGGTAAAACTGTTGTATTTATAAGCAGTTAAAACCTGAGAAGGAGTGAAGAACCAGAATGTTACCGGGCCGATTCCGATCTTGGGTGTCATGATCGTAGTTGACTGTGCTTTCGGAACAGTAGAGATCCAGTCAATTTCCTGACTCTTATTAAAATGGTAAATGATCATGTGGTTGAAATAATAGGTGCGTGTCCGGTAATTACCGTTATCGCCTTCCACCATATAGCGTTGCTCTGCAATTACAAATCCGCCGCCATCTGCATCGAGATTTATATTGCGGATAAAATATGCATTCAGTTCATCACTGCCCACAAATTTCGCCCAGCCGCCGGACGGAGCAATGGCGGCCTTTGTAATGGCATCCATTTGTTTCACGCGAAGGTCAAGACCGTCGAGTGTTTTTACATCTGTGGTGCACATAAATGCGCCTTCGATCCCTTCATTTTTTCCGTTGTCTTTCAGGTCGTTATAAAATCCGGTGATCATTAATTTATCATCCGTAGAAAATTCAATAAATGCACTCGAAATATATTTTCCTTCGATCTTCAATTCACGGTCCGCAAATTTCTGATCATTTGCATCAAACGTGAACATGCGTGTGCTGTATTGCTGCAAACGTTTTCCTTCACCGCCCTTTATAACAGCAAGCATCAGAAAATTTCCCGCTGCATCAACCGCACCCGAAAGCGCTGCAAAATCTGCATCTGCATAATCAATGGAAGTGGTTGTATGCCAGATCTCACTCAGATCGGAAATATTCACAACGGAAATGGAAACCTTTGCATTTTCTTTATTCGGCATATCGTGGTCCATTAAAATGGCGACCTTGCCGGAATCTGCAGAAAAATAATAGCGCAGATCGGAATGTTCTGTATTTTTTTCAACTTTAAATGATGCAATTTTTTTCAGTTTGGCACCAGCCGGTTTGCCATCCAGTGAGTATGTACTTGCAACAACCGTGGTCAGTTTATCGCCGCTGTCAAAATCCGAATTCATCACAATGATCATATTATTATGGATCAATGCAAGTTCAACCTCAAATTTTTTACCGGCGGAGAGCATTTCGGTCTGACTTACAAGGTTTTCATTTTCATCCACCTTCATTAAAGTGCCATCACCATTATCGAGTTTGATCGTGTAATAATTGCCACCGGAGAATCCCAGTGGAATGTAGACGGCATCGCTGCTGCCCGCTTTTTGTTCCGTTCCCCAGGAAAGCTTGAAATCCTGTGCGGATAAGCCTGTTATAACCATACATAACAGGACAAAGGCTGTAATTTTTGTTTTCATTGTATAATCGTTAATCCGGTAAAGATACAATAACACCTCCATTCAGCGTTTCCCGCCGGTTTGCAGTACCAGTCTAAAAAAAATGTAAACAGGTAATTTTAGTCATTGCATAATTTCTAACAGAAGTCAATTCGATTACCTTTGCTGAAAATTTCCGGATGAAAAAATTACTGCTATGCCTTGCGGCAGCAACACTTTTACTGGGCGGATGTAAATCCAAACTCGACAAAAAAGATAAGAGCCTCAAAGAAATGCAGGAGGATGAAGGCAATACCGATAATTATAAGCCGGTTCTTTCCTCTGCATCTGCAACGCCGGTCTATAAAAAGATCAACGACACCGTGGAGATGCATCTGAATATATATTTCCCCGACGGACATAAAAATGCAGATCCGACGCCGGTAATTGTCTATTTTTTCGGCGGTGCATTTATTCATGGCAGTCCCTCTCAATTTGAAAATGCCTGTATCTATTTTGCCGGAAGAGGTATTACTGCGGTGACTGCCGATTATCGCGTGATCTCCCGAAATAAAGGCAATGCATTTAATTGTTTATATGATGCAAAAAGCGCAGTGCGTTATTTACGCGAACACGCCGAAGAACTGAATATTGATCCCAACCGTATAGCAGTTGGCGGTGGTTCAGCAGGCGGTTTTCTCGCGATTGAATGTGCATTGGATGATGCAAACTGGCAGGACCCGAATGATAATGCTGCAATCAGCAGTAAACCAAATGCACTCGTGTTGCTTAATCCTGTTGTCAATGCAATGGAATTTGAATTCCGTATCCGTAAATTCAAGGATGATGAGAATGCGCCCGACAGCACCTCACATGCTGCAGCCATCGATCCGATGACACATATTCATTCGGGTATGCCGCCCGCGATCGTATTTCATGGTACAGCAGATAAAATTTCAGCCTACAAATACGTGCAGCAGTTTTGCGATGCATATACAAAAGCCGGAAATTCCATCGATCTCCATACGTATGAAAATGAAAAACATGGATTTACTGCAGAAAAATATAAAGGCGGTCACTACTATTATGAATCGCTGCAACTAACTGATGCATTTCTGGTTAAACAGGGCTATCTCACCGGAGCCTCAACAGTTGTTGTTCCTGAATTAAAAGAAACACCGATCAAACAACGCAAGGTGAAACCGATAAAAAAACAGGCGGAGAAGCCGGTGGAGAATTGACCGTAATGGTTGAATTTGGTTTTTAGCCGTTATCATCTTCCGGCTTTTGCATCTTTCACCACAGCTCCTGTTATAGGTCTCCAATTACACAGGTTGGAATTGCATTGCCCGTTGCATCATCTTTTACATATGGTGTGCTTTGAGATATTGTTTTTGGGTGTTCAACAAGTTAACGAACAATAATTGACTCAAAAATGAATTACAAAAAAGGGCAACATTTAATGCATTTTAACTAGCTGCCTCCGCCGCACTTTCATATTTTTTAAATACTATTGCGGAATGTTGCGGATATTTTCATTCCTGGGTCTTGTTACGGGCTTTACATATTCCCTTTCGGCACAGGAGGCTGTAAAGCGGGAAATGCAGGCTGCCCGCATCAATTCTGAGATCCATATAGACGGAAAGGTATCGGAATCAGAATGGCAGACGGTTGCTCCGGCTACAGATTTTACACAATTTCAGTTTACATGGGATGTGCCTTCCGCGTTTCGTTCGGAGGTGCGGGTTCTATATGATAATACCGCGATCTATATCGGTGCCGAATTATTTGATCCGCATCCCGACAGTATTCAGGTGGCACTCGGCAAGCGGGATGAATTTGGCGTCGCCGATTTTTTTGGTGTTATCCTCGATCCTTATCAGGAAGGCACCAACGGCGTTGAATTTTTTGTCACCGCCGCAGGTGTGCAAAATGAAGCCAAAACATTTGCTGGCGCTGCTTATTTTGATGAGGATTTTTCCTGGGATGCCGTATGGGCGAGTGCCGTGAGCATCAATCCCGACGGCTGGAGCGTGGAAATTAAAATTCCCTATTCAGCCATTCGTTTTCCAAATTCGGCTGATCAGGTTTGGGGAATCAATTTCGTGCGGGAGGTGAAAAGAAACCGCGATAAAAGTGCGTGGAACCGTATCGATCCTGAAATCGAGGGATTTATTAAACAGGCAGGTATACTAAAAGGTGTGCAAAATATCGAGGCGCCGGTGCGCTTATCGCTCTCACCGTATTTTTCAACGTATTATGATATTTATTCCGACAACGAAAATAATATCCGTTCCAACACATGGAGCCTGAATGGCGGTGCAGATATTAAATATGGTATCAATGATGCTTTTACGGTGGATATGACGCTTATTCCTGATTTCGGACAGGTGCAAAGTGATAACCAGATATTAAATCTTACTCCGTTTGAAACCTATTTTGTGGAGCAGCGCCAGTTCTTTACGGAAGGGACCGAATTATTTAAAAAGGGCGATCTCTTTTATTCACGAAGAGTGGGCGGTACACCATTCGATTATTGGTCGCTGCCGTCAATGATAGATTCAGGCGATGTGATAATCGAAAATCCTGCGCAGGCACAATTATTAAATGCAACAAAACTTTCAGGACGCACAACTTCGGGATTGGGTATCGGCGTGTTTAATGCCATTGAAGGAGAAACCTACGCAACGGTGCGCGATTCGCTCAATAACGATTTCGGAATACTCACCGGACCCGCAACAAATTATAATGTGCTGGTTTTTGATCAGAGTGTCCCGAATAATTCATTTGTTAGTCTGATCAACACAAATGTTATGCGCAGCGGTGAATATTACGATGCAGATGTTACGGGAATTGAATTCAGACTGAATAATAAAACCTCCATATGGGGCATTGCCGGCGGAGGAAGCATGAGCCAGAAATATTTCAACGGATTCAGCGCTCCGGAAACAGGATTGAAACATAAATTATATGTCGGAAAAACCGGCGGAAGAAAACAGTTTTTTGTCGGATATGATTATACCGATGCCGTGTATGACCCGAATGACCTCGGCTTCCAATCGTATAATAACACCCTTAATTTTGAAGCACATACCAGTTACTCCCGCTTTGATCCCATCTGGCATTTGAATCAGCTCAACTTGTCGATCGATATGAATTATACGCGATTGGTTGACCCTTCTGCGTTTCAGAATTTTAGTATTTCCGGTGATGCAATGGGCAGCTTCCGGAATTATTTATTTGCCGATCTCTGGTTTAATATCGAACCCGTCACTACCTACGATTATTATGAACCACGTTCACCCTGGCGGTATTATACTTTTCCTGTCAATTATAATTTCGGCGGATGGATCTCCAGTGATTACGGAAAACGATTTGCGATTGACGCGAACAGTAACCTGCGTCTCTTCGATCAGGAAGGGCGCTATCGTCTCAATATAGGCATTTCACCGCGCTTTCGGGTGAATGATAAAATATTATTGATAGCAGATGGATATACCAATCACTGGGTAAATGATGTGGGGTGGGTGAATACAATGGAAGATTCTATTATTTTCGGTATACGTGATAATTTTACCTATGTGCTCAGCCTCGAAGGAAGTTATACGCCAAATGTGAAAATGAGCTTTTCACTGCGCGGAAGACATTACTGGAGCTTTGCAAATTATAAATCATTTTATGCGCTTGCAGAGGACGGCAGTTTAATTTCTTCCACCTATTCTACATTGAATGGTGAAGGCTCGGATGATGACGTAAATTTCAATGCATTTAATATTGACCTCATTTATACATGGTTCTTTGCTCCCGGAAGTGAATTGAATATCGTATGGAAGAATTCCATTTATCAGTTCGGGAATTATACGCCGACGGATTATTTCGATGATATTAACCTTGTTTTTGATGCGCCGCAATCGAATAATTTTTCCGTAAAAGTGTTGTATTACCTGGATTATCTCTATCTGAAAAATCATACACATAACCCCCGTTAATTTAAATTGTATGATCAGAAATCTGCCGGCTGCATTTCTTTTTTTCTGGATGCTGCCGGTTTTTGTGCAGGCGCAGATATCTTTTGATGTGCTGCAATTCGGTGATACCGTTTCGAACAACAGAGGATCTGTTTCGATTTCCGATGCGGAGGGAAATATTTTTTTCGCGGGTACCATTTCAAACGGAACAGATAACAGTGATGATATTGCCTTGTATAAATTTTCTCCCGATGGCGATATCCTCTGGAATTTCACTTATGGAGATTCAGCTTCTGAATTTGTAAATAATATGATCCGGTTAAACGACCGGTATTTTATTATTTGCGGAGATATTACGAATCCCGATGGCAATATGGACGGATTTATTATGAAAGCGGATACAGCAGGTAATGCTGAATGGATAAAACCATACGGGATCGATTCACTCAATGAGGATATTTACGGAATTACGCTCCTGGAAAACGGGAATATTGCCGCAACAGGATTTCATTCAGCACTCACCGGCACGGGTAACGATTTTCTGGTTGTCCTATTTACACCCGACGGGGAGATAATAAGGGATACTGTTTTCGGAGCAGATGTGAATGATTACGGAATGGGTATTGCGGAAACAACGGATCACGATTTAATTATCAGTGGTGACCGCGCAACAGCGGATGGTTTTTATAATCCGGTGATCGTGCGTATGGATACAACCTGTAATATCGTCTGGGATCAGTTTATTGATCTTCCTGTAAACAGCGGATGCAAAACGGTGCACCGGAAAAATGACGGACGCTTTATTTTATGCGGCGAAGCAGCAACGCCTCTTTCTCCGCAGTTCGATATGTTCATTTCTGTTTTTGATGCAGATGGAGTCATCGCATTTGCACATAATATTCCGGGAGAAGGAGTGGAGGCTGCTTATGATATTACAGAAGTGTACGATGAACAGTATTATCTCACGGGTTTCGGATATAATCCCGCCACAGGAGAAAACGATTTGCTGATTGTATATGCCGACAGCACGGGAAATGAAATTGAGAGAAAATATTTTGGTGGTGCGGGCGCTGATTTCGGGTATGATATACATGCAGATACTGCCGGGAATTTTCTCGTGTCGGGATTTACCACATCCGGAGATAATGTTTTATTTATGCTGATCTATGATCATTTTGAAAAACCGCTTTTTGTTGAAGAAGATCTTTCCGCCGGAAATAATTGTCTGCTTTATCCGGATCCAGTTTATGATATATTGCATATCGAAACCGGCGAACACGTTCTTTCTGTTGCATTATTCGATATTTCCGGACGCTGCATTGCCGGAGAGCTGAAACGCATTGCACCCGCAGCATTTTCGATCCCCGAAAACATTACCCCGGGGATGTATCTGCTGCGGATCGCTACGGAAAATTCGGTGCTGTATAAAAAAATAAAAGCCGGATGAAATCACCCGGCCCTTAAACCCTTAATTGCTTGTTGATTACTGGATATTCATTTTTTTCTTCACCAGCGGAAGGATATCATCCCCGTCCGGTGCCATTATCAGTACGGATAATGAATTATCAATCACATACGTATAACCGTTTTCTTTCGCCACTGTTTTAATAACAGCAGTAGTATTATCAATGATCGGCTGGAATAATTCCGCTTTTTTTGCATCGAGTTTTTTCTGTGATTCCTGTTCATACGACTGAATGCGTTGTTCGAGCATCATTGCATCCTGAATTTTAGCTTCACGTGCCACTTCACTAAGGTTCGCATTTCCCTGAATTTCGTTTACCAGTTTCTGATATTCATTGCCGTATTCCTGATATAATGAATCGAATTGCGCTGCATACGACATCAGTTTTTCATTCGCTGCTTTTGCTTCCGGCATAGATTCGAGCAATGCCTGTGAATTGATATAGGCGATTTTTGCCTGCCCGTTCGAAACGGTTGCATAAGCTATCAGTGATATAATTAAAACCAGCTTAAAATGTTTCATATTTTTTCTTTACAAGTGAGCGGCAAAGATAACCAAATGGACATGCATTGCAAATCAGCGATCGGCTTTACCAATGATAAGGAGTGTTAAAACAGGCAACGGTACCTGTCCCTCGATCTGCCATTGCAACAGCGGATCAAAGTTCCACATCGGCCGCACAATATCTCCGTCGAGTGTCCATTGCAGGTCGGGATTTGAATCCCAGAAGGGTTTAAGTAAACTGCCTTCCCATTTCCATTGATCCTGCACACCCGATTCCCAGCTCGGCTTCAGCATACTGCCATCCCAAACCCATTCGGCCTGCGGGTCGGCACTCCATACAGGTTTCAGATATTTTCCGTCGAACTTCCATTCGTCCTCCGGCCGGTAACCCCATGCAGGTTTAAGCGTTTCGCCATCCCAGATCCATTCGAAATACGGGCCGCGGTCAAATACCGGACGGATATAACCATAACCGGAGGCAGTTGTATCTTTTTCCAGAGAACGCATGACTCTGCGCACCGCCACATCGAGTTCGAAATGTTTGATATAGAGATGGGCTGCCATTACGATCTGCACCTGGGAGTTGAATTTTCCTTCAATGGTTCCGATCAGTGTTGCATCTGTTCCACGCCGCACATTAAAAACGGAATCATTTATTTTTTCGATGGTGAGCAATTTTTCGTGCTCTTTATCCAGCGGATAATCGCCTAAAAAAAATGCACTGTTCTGCGTGATATACTGGATGGTCGACATATCGTTTTGATATACCAGCCCGACTTTTTTACTCAGGATATCTTTTGCATTTACAGAAAATAATAATTGCCCGATCGCAGTGCTGTCGCCCGAAAAAATAAGATTTCCCTGCACAATATATCCGACCTCCGTTTCGGAGACAAATACTTCTTTATCCGAAATTTTCCCGATTATTGTGGTGGAGTCAATGAATAAATAAATATCCTGATTCTGGCCGAGTACTTTTTGCAAAGTGCCCGTGATCAAAAGAATGAATAACAATAAGAGACGGAATTTTTTATCCATAAATGAAAATTAAAGGTACACATTATCGCACAATCTGGCCGCATCCCGAAAAGGATGCTGTGGTGCAGATCATTGACCAGCGCTGGCTTCCGCATCAGATTGTAATTGCCGAACTGCAATCGGTGGACGATGTTTGCAGGGCAATTTCTGAAATGTGGGTGCGTGGTGCTCCGCTCATCGGCGCTGCTGCAGCCTGGGGCATGTATCTCGCTACGTGTGAAGTGCCTGCAAGTTGTACACGTGATTTTTATTTCGAGGAATGTTACGGTAAATTATTAAAAACACGTCCCACTGCAGTGAACCTGAAATGGGCCCTCGATGCTATGCTGAAAACAATTACCGGAAATGATTCGATCATGGAATCCAGGTTGCATGCAAGAACCGGTGCACAAATGATTTGTGATGAGGATGTAAAATGTAATACGCAAATCGGAATGCACGGCCTGGAGATCATAAAAAAAATAGCCGCAACCAAATCTGGTCCGGTGCAGATCATGACACATTGTAATGCGGGATGGCTCGCTACGGTGGACAGAGGTACTGCAACCGCACCTGTTTATCTCGCAAAAGAGGAAGGTATCGATCTGCATATTTATGTAAGTGAAACACGGCCGCGCAATCAGGGTGCACAATTAACTGCATGGGAACTGGGTGAAAATAATATTGCACATACATTGATCGCCGATAATGCCGCGGGATATTTAATGCAGCGCGGGCAGGTGGATTGTGTATTTGTGGGAACCGACCGCACAACGGGAAACGGCGATGTGGTGAATAAGATCGGTACGTATATGAAAGCGCTGGCTGCCTTTGATAATCATGTTCCGTTTTATGTTGCGGCGCCGTCTTCCAGCATTGACTGGAAAATTACGGATGCAGCAAAGGAAATTGAAATAGAAGAACGCGATCAGAATGAGGTGAAATATGTGCAGGGATTTGAGGATGGGAAAATACGGTCGGTGCTGATCTCACCGGATTTCACACCGGCAAGTAATTATGCATTTGATATCACACCGGCAAAATATGTTACCGGACTCATCACCGAAAGAGGAATTTGCGCAGCAAGCGCAACGGGATTAAAAGAATTGTTCCCGGAAAAAATTAATCTCTCACATCCGTAAGTTCTACCACCACACCTGTCATACAAACACTTGCATTATTAGTTAGCTGATATTCGATGCGCACTTCATTGCCATCAAC
>CAYTFT010000029.1:0-13336 GCA_964437155.1 uncultured Chitinophagales bacterium
CCACCTTTCCACGCATTGCGCCGCCAAGCAATAGTACCATCAACATACGAACCCGGAACAAAAGCGTTGTATCGAATTGTTTTATCTGCAGAATAAAAGCTATAATGAAGTTGCGGAACTGACAGGATATTCACTGAATCAGGTAAAAAGTTATATTCAAAACGGAAAACGGAATCTGAAGATCTATCTGGATAAAAAAAATGTCTGAAAAACATTTACATATTACACGAAATGAAACGGTAAGCAGAGAAATGCTGCTGGCTTATCTGCGTGACGAATTATCACCGGAAGCAAAAGCACATTTCGAATCGCTGATGCGCGAAGATGCATTTCTGCGCGATGCCGTTGAAGGATTAAAATCCGCAGATCCTGCAGGCATTGAAAAATCATTGCATACAATTTATGCCGGAGTGGATAAGGCAACCGGATCACAAAAACCATTTATCCTTTCTCCTGCAATTCAGAAATATGCTGCCGCTGCCTCACTCGTTATTTTCGCCGCGGTGAGCATTATCGTTATTCTGCAATTGAATAAACCCGGAGAAAATAATTCTTCTCCGGTACTGGCGAAACAGGAATTAGCCAAACCCGAAACCTCTGAAATGAATATTTCCGACACGGGAATGGGTGCCGGCAGTTTAAGCTCAGACAGTATTGTTGCGGATGTAATTGCAATGGAAAAAAAGAATGTAATTACTGAAATAAATCAGGGAACTTCCATCGCCTCTTTCTCACTCGAAGAAAAAAAATATTCCGTTTCTGCAACATTAGATGAAATTGCCGTCGTACAAAATGATGCAGAAATTGCAGCATCGGAAATCAATACCGGCGACAATGCAAATGATCTGGCAATTGTTATGGATGCAGAAAAAACAGAAACTGTTGCCGCAGAGAAATCAGCCGTTAATGATGACTATGTTGTAACAAAAGAACTTGCAGATGTATCTGTTCAGAAAAAAGATAACGGCATTTTCAGAAACGATAAAAAAACCAAAACAATGGGAAACGAAAAGGATAAGGAAGAGGAACTTGCTTCTCCCACTGTGGCGGGCGCCGTTGACACGTATGCGTCAAAGGGTGAAGATGCGGTTTATGCTGTGGCGGAAGTTATGCCTTCCTTTCCGGGCGGAATGGATTCATTAAATGCGTTTATCACACAAACAATCCGTTATCCGAAAAATACAGATGCCCAGGGAACGGTATACGTAAAATTTATTGTTCGTGCCGATGGCAGCATTTCAGATGCAGTTGTATTAAAGGGCATTGAAAAAAATCTGGATGCGGAAGCGCTGCGTGTAGTGGACTTAATGCCGGCATGGAATCCGGGGATGCAGGGTAATAAAGCGGTGGATGTTTATTATACGATGGCTGTGAAATTTTCGCTGAAATAAACAGGGAGATATTGTTTTTCAGAAGTAATTATCCGTCCACATTGCCGATCTCATTGATCCGGTTGATGATATCACTCTTCAGGTTTTCGGAGCAGCATTTACGCTCCACTTTTGCAACAACGAAATCCTTAAACGCTTTTTCGATCTGAAAATGATCCAGACATCCTTTGCAGCGCTGGATATCGGTAATGAATAAATTGCGTTCCTGTTCGGGTAATTCTCCGTCGAGTACCAGGAAAACTTTTTTTACGAAGTTACGGCAATCATGTTTGGGTAGCTGTTGGTCCATAATCATCTTTTTTCTTTAAAGCCTTCCTTTTGCGCATACACGCGTAATTTTTCCTTTAAAATGTTGCGTGCCCGGTGAAGGCGTGATCTTACGGTTCCGATGGGTATATCAATAATTTTTGCGATCTCCTCATATGAAAATTCTTCTATATCACATAAGAGGATGATCGTCCTGAAATCCACTGGCAGCTCATTCAATGCCCGTGTTACCTCATCTCCCAGCATGCCCTGAAACAATTCCTGCCTCAGATCAAGAAATTCAACGCGCCCTTCTTCCTCCGAATCGTGGTAACCCACAATTTCATCATAATCCACTTTAGACGGTTGTTTTGTTTTTCGGCGGTATTCATTGATGAACCCGTTTTTCAGAATTTTAAACAACCAGGCCTTGGCGTTGGTACCCTGCTGATATGAACTTATAAAGCGATAGCCCTTCAAAAAAGTTTCCTGTACCAGGTCGTTTGCATCATCTTCATTTAAGGTAAGATGAAATGCAAAATTGTACAGTGCATCCATATGGGGTAAAAACTCCTTTTTGAATATTCTGTCCTTTTCCCTTTTTGTCAGGTCGCCATTTTCCACGGCTGTAAAAGTAGCGCATTTTGATGTCCCTGTCAAATCAATTCCGGATACACAACGGCCGTTCACGCATCAGAAAACCGCTGCGCCGGCAACGGGTATTACCCGTATTCCGCATTATTTGCATACTTTTGACACATCAACTTCATCGTATCCGAAACTTATTGATATAGGCCCGACCTCTACGAACTGACAGTCAGCATGCGATCATTACTCAGGGTTTTCCCGAATCAGTTTTTTGCCGATCTCGGCGTATTGGGGCTCATTACCGGACTCGTTACTTCCAAAGTCGTTCTGAGCGTAGCAACCATTATGCTTATGTGTAACGCGTTCATCAATATCAGGGCGGGGGAAAATTTTAAAAAATGGTTTGGGGATACGACAAATCTCTTATTCATCGCGTTGTTTCTTGTTTATCTGCTGAGCGGATTTTATTCTTCCGACACGGGATACTGGATCGACAGATGCCGGATGAAACTTCCCTTTCTGGCTTTGCCCCTTGGGTTTACTGCGATCAAATCGCTCACAACCCGTTCGTTCAACCGATGGCTGGCAATTTATTTTTATGTCGTTCTCATCACAGCAATTGTGGTGTTCATTAATTATCTCGCGCATTTTGCATTATTGAATGAACAGCTCCGGCAGGGACAGCCAATACCGTCGCCGCTGCGTGACCATATCCGTTTCAGCCTGGAAGTTGCATTTGCAATTGTTGTTGGCGGATATATTTACCGGCAACGGTATTATTTTTTCTCACCGAAAGAAAAATATTTACTGGCCGCGGGCATTCTGTTTCTCGCGATATTTATTCATGTATTTGCCGTAAGGAGTGGTATCCTCGCATTTTATCTTGCCTTACTGGTGGTGATCGCGCAATGGGTGTTCAGGAATAAAAAATATCTGCAGGGGCTCGCTGCGATAATATGTATTGCAGGATTTGCATTTGCTGCTGCACGCTATATCCCCTCCCTGAAAAACCGCATCGATTATTTTAATTATGAAATGGACCTGATCCGCAAAGGCGAATTAAATCCGGAACACAGTGACGCACAGCGGCTGCTCAGCATTGAATATGGCTGGCAGATCGCACGGGAAAATCTGATCATGGGGATCGGTGTTGGCGACATTAAAAATGAGATGGATGCGCGTTATCGTCAGCATGCGGGCAGCGAATATGTAAAATCGAAATTGCCGCATAATCAATTCATCTATATACTTGCTACAACGGGAAGCATCGGGATGATCATTTTTTTACTTTCTGTTTTTTATCCCTGGTGGCAAAAGAAGCATTATAAAAATGTGCTGTATTCTGCATTTATGGTGATCATGCTGTTTTCATTTATGGCAGAACATACCCTTGAAATACAACTGGGTTCAGCCTTTTACCTATTATTTTTACTTTTGATAAAGAAATATCTTGACGATACAACAGGAAAACCTGCATTCATAATAACCCATGCATAAGGTAACTGCCATAATACCCTGTAAAAATGAAGCGCATAATATCGATGCGGTGCTGGCTTCGGTACAATGGTGCGACGAAGTATTGCTCGTAGATTCCTTCAGCACAGATAATACACTGGAAATTGCAAAAAAATATGCGCCGCGTGTCATCACCCGGGAATATATAAATTCTGCAAGCCAGAAGAACTGGGCCATTCCGCAGGCAACACATGAATGGATACTATTAGTGGATGCCGATGAACGTGTAACGCCGGAACTACAAAAAGAAATACAATCAATTTTATCGGATGAAAATATTCCCTTCGACGCTTTCTGGATCGGCCGGCGGAATTATTTTATGGGAAAAGAAATCCACTACAGCGGATGGCAGCGCGATAAAGTGATCCGGTTATTTAAACGCGACACGTGCCGCTATGAAGAAAAACATGTGCATGCGGAAGTGATAACAACCGGTGCTACAGGCAAACTGAAAAACAAACTCATTCATTTTACCTTCCGCGATATTTTTCATTACCTCGAAAAATGGGATCGTTATTCAACATGGAGTGCGCAGGACGCCGATACAAAAACAGGTTCTGTAAATGCCTATCATTTTATTGTTAAACCCTGTTTCCGGTTCTGGAAACATTATATAATCGACCTCGGATTTCTTGATGGCTACACCGGATTCATCGTTTGTGCGCTTGCTGCACAGGGTGTTTTTATGCGCTACGTAAAATTATATGGTATGCGAAAAGTGCGGAAGGCGAAATGATCACTTCACAAACTTTGCAAAATAGACTTCCTGGCGCTGGCTTACACGCATAAAATAAATTCCTTTCGGCAATAAATGCAGGTCGAATGAATAACTCCGTTCGGGCGGAGCAAAATCTAATTCACCACCACCCACCATTTGTCCCTGTGCATTATAAATATAAATTTCCACCGCGCGTTCGCGTGTTGAAGTAAGTGTAAGATAAAGCTGATCTGCAACAGGGTTTGGATATAATTCAGAAATAAATAATTCACCATTAGGTTCTACGGCACATCGCTTTTTACTGGTAATGCGGTAAAATTCTTTTGTGGTGGGCGCATCGCATAATACTTCTTTCAGAAAAGGTCGCGCATATTGAATAAGCGTATCGGGAATTACCACATCGTGCCCGGCACCCTCACCGGTATAAAACTGATACGGACGGTTATTATTTCTGAAAACTTCTACCTGTTCCCAGCTGCCGTAATAAATCGGATTTATAAAAGGCTGATAACAATAAAAAATCGGCCCCGAAAAATAGGGCACGATCGAATCACATGTTCCGTGAAAATACAGGGAGGGAATATATTTTTCTTCCAGCATGTGCGGTCTTGGAAATCCCGCGGCTTCGCCGATATATGCTTTTGCATCGAAGGTGTGATTATAAAAAGTATTTCCCGACGAATCGATACTGCCGAGTTCTGTAAGAAAAGCAGGATCAAAATCTTCCTGGCCGGCATATACCGAAAATAATAAAATAGTACTTCCGGCGCTGTTGCCCTCAACGAACATATAATTTGTGTCGATCCCGTAGAGGTCGGCATTTTCTTTCAGATATCGAAAAGCCGCTTTGGCATCCTGTATCGCACGATACGTTGCACGGTTAAGTCCGACGGTATCACCGCCACAACCATCAGTTCCATTTGCCCAGCCGATTCGATAATCGATAGATGCATAAATAAATCCGCAACGGGAATATAATGCACCGAGATCTGCCGCTCCTTCGCTGCTTTTATCGCCGCCCACTAGTCCGCCTCCATGCACAAAAAGAATGGCCGGCTTTTTTTCCAGCGGATCCACTGCGGGGAGCGGTCTGTAAATATCCATTTTGAGATCCTGCAATGCGCCGAGATCATTTATGGCTTCACCATAAGAAATATCGGTTAATACTTCCGTTTCCGGTGTACTGAAAATAAAATGGTCGAAGCGGTCCATTTCACAATAGCTCTGCGCTGCTATCGGCGAAATGAAAATCAAAAGAAGGAGGATGAAAATAATTATGTTCCGTGGCATTACCGCTTTTTGCAATAGGGCTACAAAATTAATCCATTTTAAAACAAGCTGTCTTCAGCCCATTTCGAATGTTCCGGATAATCTGTTGTAAAGTGCAGCCCGCGGCTTTCCTTTCTCGCTTCAGCGCCGCGTGTAATTAAAAATCCCACGGTGATGAGATTGCGCAATTCACATAATTGCGGAGATATGGTTGTGGTCTCATACATTTTTTCCGTTTCGGTATATAATAAATGGAGTCTGCTCATGGCGCGTTCGAGACGTTCTGTTCCTCTTACAATGCCGACATAATTTGTCATGATCTCTTTCAGTTCACGAATACTTTGTGTGATCATTACCATTTCTTTCGGATCATTTGTTCCCTTCGCATTCCAGTCCGGAATATCTTTTTCCATTTTTACAGATTCCGTTTCACCCGCAGCATGCAGGTAAATGCGATGGGCAAAAACCAGCGCCTCGAGGAGTGAATTACTCGCCAGCCTGTTGGCGCCGTGCAATCCCGTAGAACTGCATTCGCCGCAGGCATATAAATTCCGGATGGAGGAACGGCCCCATTCATCCACCATTATTCCACCGCACATATAGTGTGCTGCGGGCACCACCGGGATCATATCTTTTTCGATATTCAATCCGATGGATAAGCATTTTTCAAAAATATTCGGAAAGTGATTATGCAATTCTTCCTTTGGAATAGGTGAACAATCCAGGTATACAAATTCATCACCGCGTATTTTCATCTCATTATCAATTGCGCGTGCAACGATATCGCGAGGTGCAAGTGATTTACGTGGATCATATTTTTCCATAAATGTATTACCATCGGCAGTTTTTAATATTGCACCGGCACCACGAATGGCTTCCGTAATTAAAAAAGAAGGCGACACGCCGGGTTGATATAAGGAGGTAGGATGAAATTGCACGAATTCCATATTTGCAATTCTTCCTTTTGCGCGGTACACCATCGCCATACCGTCGCCGGTGGCAATTAACGGATTGGTTGTATTCTTATATACTTGTCCGGCGCCGCCGCTTGCCATTACGGTAATGCCGGAAATAATTTTCTCGATCGATTTATTTTTTTTATTCAGCACATAAACACCGTAACAGGCAATATCCGGAGTGTGGCGTGTAACGATCCTGCCGAGATGATGTTGTGTGATAAGATCAATTACGAAATGATGTGCATACATTTCAATGTTGGGTAATACATTCGCTTCTTCGATCAGTGTTTTTTCAATTTCTTTTCCGGTAATGTCCTTATGGTGCAATACACGAAATTCACTGTGGCCGCCTTCTTTTCCCAGCGCATAATCGCCTTCCTTGGTTTTATCAAAATCTGCTCCCCAGTTAATTATTTCCTTCACCCGTTCGGGACCTTCCTTCACCACAATTTCAACGATCTCTTTTTTACATAATCCATCGCCGGCGACAAGTGTGTCTTCGATATGTTTCGCATACGAATCCTTTTCAAAATCCCATACAGCAGCAATTCCTCCCTGGGCGTATTTTGTGTTGGTTTCCTCCTCTTCCGCTTTGGTGATGATAACGATCCTTTTCTGCGGAAACCTTTTTGCTGTTTTCAGTGCAAATGTCAGCCCCGCAATACCGGATCCAATGACAAGAAAATCAGTTTTAAGCATAGTGCGAAGGTACTGCAGATTGTTGGAAAGGAATTAATTTTATAGGTAGGCTAAATCCTTATCCGGTATATCCGGCAGGGTATTTAAAAGCGCCGCAACCCGGAATCAGGTTTTATTTCACCTTAATAAATGCAACCCTGTTATGGAACAAACGCAATGGGCAGACCGCCGTTTCAATTTTGATTTCCCAGTTACACACTGGCCCGTAATCATCGCACGGTTGATGGGTGCCTGCCCAAGGATGGCCGCCTTGGTGAAAGGTGTTCCTTCTTCTATTCTCACTTTTCAACAGGAGGGAAAATGGAGTGTGCAACAACATATCGGTCATCTTACGGACCTTGAGGAATTGCATCTTGCAAGAATTAACGATTTCCGTGCGCATAAACCCATTTTAACCGCATGGGAAATCACTAACCATAAAACGGAAACCGCCGGCCATAACAATAAATCAATTGCAGCAATACTGGAGGAGTTTTCTGCCACACGAAATAATTTTCTTGAAGCTTTATTATCATTTGCAGAGGATGATCTCAAAATCACCGCACTCCATCCGCGACTCAATACACCCATGCGGGTAATTGACATGGCTTTTTTCGTCGCCGAGCACGATGATCATCATATAGCAAAGATCATTTCTCTTTTGCAGAGATAAATTGCCGCTGTCATGGAAACCCGAATGCAGAAAATATCGTTTTACATATAAATCTGATTTGTATATGATGCATAAACAAATAGTGATCACGGGGCAGGTGCATGGTGTTTTCTTCAGACAATCTGCCCTCAGCAAGGCCGGCGAATTAAATCTGAAAGGCTGGGTGCGCAATGATCCTGCAGGAACTGTTACGGCTTCGGTTGAAGGTGAGGAAAGCGCAATTCACGTATTTATCGATTGGTGCAAAAAAGGGCCCCCGATGGCAATGGTAACAGGGGTGATCGTGCAGGATCTCCCTGCGGAGCATTTCTACCATTTTGAGATCGTGAAGGGAAATGAGTGATATATGCTGGTTTATCTATTGTTAAATAATTTAGAAATGCAAGATGTGAATGCCGGCACCGGCGTTGATCCCGGTGAAAATATTTCTGCGAATTAATTATTGATCTGCAGAACAGAATGCGTTTATTCTTAACAATACATTTCTCTTCGCAGTTCAACTTTATTACCTTTACCGTATGATCATAATTCAGCAAACACTCATCAGTGAAGATATTTTTGACAAGCAATTTGTATGTGATCTCAATGCCTGTAAAGGTGCCTGTTGTGTAGAAGGAGATGAAGGTGCCTTTGTTGCACCTGAAGAACGCAAAAAACTCGAGCAGGTTTATCCCTCCGTAAAACCATATCTTACAAAGGATGGAATTAAAGCGATTGAAAAACAGGGTTATTATATTACCAATGATGAGGGCATATTAAAAACACCACTCATGAATGGCGGCCCCTGTGCGTATACAATCTTTGAAAATGGTATTGCACTGTGCGGTATCGAAAAAGCTTACAGAGAAAAGAAAATTAAATGGCCGAAACCGGTAAGCTGCCATCTCTATCCGATACGCATTTCAAAAGTCGGGGATTTCGATGCGTTGAATTATGAAAAATGGAATATTTGCAAGCCTGCTTGTAAGAATGGAAAATCACTGGATGTTCCTATTTTCCGGTTTGTGAAAGATGCGATTATCAGAAAATATGGAAAAGAATATTATGCGGCGATGGAGGCAACGTATGCGTATAGGGAGATGAAAGATGAAAGATGAGAAATGAAATTTGATCCTCCTGCCGGAAGGCCGCTTTTTCCCATTGTACCTTATTTGTTAGCATGCACCTCTGCCGGAAAGCAGAAGATGAATTTTGCAATTTGACTTTATCGGGTAAATATTTCTCATAAAAAAACGTATTTAAAAGACAATCGCCCCCTCATGATTTGGCTTTAAACTTTCAGCTTATTAACTCCCCAATAAAAATATCGCCGGCAATTTCTCCAGATCGGGATTCTGTGTTTTCCAATCGGCGATGGTTTGTGTTCTGATATTTTCTTTTTTACCGGTTAAATCCATCGCAATGCATAATAAAGAACCGGGGCTGCAGTTTTTCACAATATCCTGTAAAAGTGATTTATTCCTGTAAGGTGTTTCAATAAAGATCTGGGTAATACCCTTTCTGCTTTCTGCTCCCATCTGCTGAATAAACCGGTTGCGTTCCGGTTGTTTGATGGGAATATATCCATGAAAAACAAATTGCTGTCCGTTGAGTCCGCTCGCCATTAATGCAAGTAATATGGATGAAGGCCCCACAAGCGGCACTACTTTTATATTATGTTCATGCGCCGCTTTAACCAGCAAATGTCCCGGATCTGCAACCGCCGGCACGCCTGCCTCACTCATGAGTCCGCAATCTCTGCCTTCCTCAAGAAATCGTATATAAGATAACAGGGTGGTTACATCCACATTTTCATTTAACGGCAACACGACGGTCTCATCAAAAGATGCCGTAAATCCGGCTTTCCGCAAATATCTTCTTGCAGTGCGTTCATTCTCTACAAAAAAAACGCTTAACGATTTGGTTATTTCCTGCACATACAAGGGAATCACCTGCAAGGCGTCTTCACTCAGAATGGTCGGAATAAGAAATAATGTTCCCTTCATTTTATTATTCTGCCTTTTGTGCAAACCGTGTAACTTACGGACAATAAATACCTTTGTACCCGCTTACACCCGGAATGCATAATGGCTAAACTACAAAAGGAATTTTACACACGAACAGATACGGTGCAGGTCGCACGTGAATTACTGGGGAAAAAACTCATCAGCACATTCAACGGAATAACCACTTCGGGAATTATTTGCGAAACAGAAGCGTATTGCGGCATTACCGACCGTGGTTGCCATGCCTACAACAACCGGTATACAGAAAGAACAAAGATCATGTATGCAGAAGGCGGCGTTACGTATGTGTATCTCTGCTATGGTGTTCATTTTTTATTCAACGTGGTCACACATACCCGCGACAATCCCCATGCGATCCTGATACGTGCTATCGAACCCGTGGATGGTTTGTCCGCCATTATAAAACGAAGAAATAAAAAAAAGGCTGACAGTGGCCTTGGAGCCGGCCCGGGCCTTGTTTCCCAATGCCTCGGATTTACAACAAAGCATACCGGTCTTTCGTTATTGGAAGATACGATCCGGATCGAAGAAGGGGAAGATATTGCCCGCAAAAATATCGTGGAAAGCCCGCGGGTAGGTATGCATTTCGAAGGCCCTTATAAAGATATTCCGTGGCGATTCCGTATCCGAAATTCACCCTTTACCAGCAAAGCAAAATAAATTGCGATTCAACAAAGACCTGAAAATTGTTATATATGATGCAGCCGACGGCAAATTAATTTTCAAGCCATTCGGTTATCATAAATTATTACTGGCGGCTTTCGGATTTTTACTCGACAGCGGCGAGGGTTTCATTGCGGGATTTATTATCGGATGTATTTTTGATTGTAAATGGACACCAACACACCAGGCCCCAAAACATGCCGATCTCCGCTTAAATTATCTGATGCTTGGCGCATTTATTTTACAGGCGAGCGGTGTTGAAATGAAATTATCTCCCGATACGATCCGGCAGCGCCTTGTAAAACAGTTCGGAGAAGCGTATGTGGAAAAAAGATTTACCTTTTTCCGTGAATTGTTACGACAGCGCATTCAGGTGGAAGCGATTTGCGACAGCATGCGCAACTCCATTCCGGAAAAAGAAAAAATTTCCATCATTCAGTTTTTATATGAACTGAGCGTGCATACTGCTGCCGATTATAATAAGCTCAATGCAGCGATATTTTATATCGGCGGACGCATGAACGTTGATACGAATGCCGTGAAACAACTCGCTGCAAAATATACCGCCGGCCGCAGAACACATTCAACATCCTCCCAAAACGGCAGCAATAAAAATGCAGCGCCATCTGCAAATGATCCCTATAGTATTTTAGGTGTGCAACATAATTGTGATCTGCGCGAATTAAAAAAAGCATATCATAGCATGGCTAAAAAATATCATCCTGATGCACACCCCGGAATTTCGGCGGCAGAGAAAAATAAAATGATGGAAAAATTCCGGTTGATCACCGAAGCGTATGAAACCATTAAAGAAGAACATGGCTGGAATTAATAGCCGATCATAAATATTTATTTATCCGGGGGAAATTTCCAAAGATAAATGCAAACAAAAACCCCCGGCTCCATCAGAACGACTTTACCGGGGGATCCCCATGAAAACACTATTTTTAAATGCTGCCGAAGCAGCGTTTGTTCATTTATTGCGCAAGATACGCTTTTAATGCTTTATTTCTTGTACTGGAACGCAATTTATTGATAGCGTTATCTTTTATCTGCCTTACGCGCTCTCTCGTTAATCCGAACTCTTCTCCGATGTCTTCCAGTGTCATGGCATACGGAACACCAATTCCGAAAAACAACTTTATCACATCACGCTCACGTTCAGTCAACGTTGCCAAAGTTCTTTCGGTTTCCACTTTTAACGAATGACTGTAATCTAATTTTTCATCCGTCCGTTCGGTATCTCTGTTTTCAAGAACGTCCAGCAGCGAACTGTTTTCACCATCGTCAAACGGTGCATCCACACTCACGTGGCGGCTGGAAACGGATAATGTATTTTTAATTTCTTCCGGTGCAAGTTCAAGTACTTCTGCAAGTTCTTCCGGCGTTGGTTCCCGCTCGAATTGTTGTTCCAGTTCAGAGAATGCGCGGTTGATCTTGCTTAATGAACCCACTTTATTCAGCGGTAAACGAACAAGGCGGCTTTGTTCTGCCAATGCCTGCATGATACTCTGACGTATCCACCACACAGCGTAAGAAATAAATTTGAATCCTTTTGTTTCATCAAATTTCTGCGCTGCCTTCACAAGACCCACATTTCCTTCATTGATAAGGTCGTTCAGGGACAATCCGTTATGCTGATATTGTTTTGCTACAGATACAACAAAACGGAGGTTGGCTTTCACCAGCTTCTCCAGCGCAAGCTGATCGCCCTGTTTGATACGCTGGGCAAGTGTAACTTCCTCTTCTGCCGTAACGAGGTCCACCTTTCCAATCTCCTGCAGATACTTTTCTAACGACTCGCTTTCGCGATTGGTAATTGACTTTGTGATCTTAAGCTGACGCATTGTTCAAAAAATCCTTTTTATGAATGAATGAAATGATTGGTATGTGCTTTTAGAACGGAGTGCCCGGTAAAAAGTTTCCCCGGTTCCTGAAAAGTTTTTCCGGCGGTCGGCAAAGTTAACTGAATTTTACATAGAAATCAAGCCCCCGTTGCCGTTTCCTGCAAATTATCCGGCTGGTATGACAAAAGTAATCAGCCGGCAGATTTACAAAAATGTATATTTGATCTTCTATAACGCATCAGAATCTTCACATTATTATGTTCGGGAAATACATCCTTCTCTTCTACCTGATTTCACTCCTGACAACCGTTTCCATAGCGCAGGTATATTATGAAGGCGCCGGCTGGCAGCAATACGGTCCGCTTACCTATACTGCTTATGGCTGGAGCATCAGTAATGCCGGAGATGTGAACGGCGACAGTTTCGATGATATGATCGTTACCGCAATCGATTATTCAAACCCCGAAGCCACCAATGGTGAGGAAGGAAAAGTTTATCTCTATTACGGTTCCGCCGATGGATTATCAGAAACGCCCGCCTGGCAGTATGAGTCGGATAATGACAGCTCTGTGATGGGATTTTCGTCTGATGGCGGTGATCTCAATGGCGATGGATATAATGATATTGTTATCGGTGTACTGCAAATGACCGATGGAGAATATAATGAAGGGGAAATTTTTCTCTGGTATGGTTCACCTTCGGGGCTCAATGCCGCCGGGCCCGACTGGACCCTGGAAATGAATCAGGTGTTCGCCTTGCTGGGAAGCGGTGTGGCGATGAGCG
>CAYTFT010000030.1:0-13129 GCA_964437155.1 uncultured Chitinophagales bacterium
ACGTACGTCATTTTCATCCTCCAGAATTTTGCGCAATGCCTTTGCATTTGCCATTTCATCGGGGGATAAATTCTCTTTATCGGCAAGACTGCCATCACCGCTGAGGGGAGCTGTTATTAATCGGTTCAGTGAAATACCCGGACGTTCAGGGACAAATTTAGAGAGGGCATTACTTTCTGAGATCGGAAGATCGAGCACACGGGCAACATCCTTAATACTGGTTTTTGCTGCCATGGTGCCATAAGTGATCAATTGTGCAACCTGATTCTTACCATATTTTTCCACCACATAATCGATCACTTTCTGTCTGCCGTCATCATCAAAGTCCGTATCAATATCGGGCATTGATTTTCGATCGGGATTAAGAAACCTTTCGAACAGCAGATTATATTTTATCGGGTCAATATTCGTAATTCCGGTGCAATAGGCAACCACCGAACCCGCTGCGGAACCACGTCCCGGCCCCACAAAAACACCGAGATCACGGCCGGCTTTAATGAAATCCATAACAATGAGAAAATATCCTGCGAATCCCATTGTTTTAATGGTGAATAATTCAAAGTTGATGCGCTCCTCAATTTCAGCGGTGAGTTCACTATAGCGTTTTGCCGCGCCTTCAAATGTGCAATGCTTTAAATATTCCCATTGATTTAAAACATCATCCGCATGGATTTTAAATGCCGGCGGCACAGGAAATGCAGGTAATAAAATATCCCGCTTAAGGTCCAGCAATTCGATCTTATCAACGATCTCGCCGGTGTTGTCGATCGCATGCGGAATATCGGCAAACAACGCCGACATTTCCGATGTCGATTTAAAATAAAACTGATCGTTATAAAAAGCAAATCGTTTTCCCTTTACGATCATATCATCATCACCGAAATCCTTCATTTTCGGTGTAGCCTGTTTTTCTCCGGTATTGATACACAATAAAATGTCGTGTGCATTTGCATCTTTCTGATCCACATAGTGTGCATCATTGGTAGCGATCACTTTCACATTATATTTTGCCGCAAATTCCAGCAATGTTGCATTCACTATTTCCTGATCGGGAATAGAATGGCGCTGTAATTCGATATAATAATCTTCACCGAAAATATCCAGCCACCATTTAAATATTTCTTCTGCCTCTGCCCTGCTTTTTTTCATGATTGCACGCGGCACTTCCGCAGCGAGACAGCATGTTGTGGCGATAAGCCCTTCGTGATATTTTTCAATGAGCTGTTTGTCGATACGCGGATATTTACTGTACATGCCCTCTATGTATCCCAGTGAACACATCTTCACCAGATTTTTATATCCCTGCTCATTTTTAGCAAGCAAAACCTGGTGATACCGGATATCCTTTTCCTCACGGGAAAACTGCTTACGCGTTCTGTCCGTCACCAGATAAAATTCACAACCAACGATCGGTTTTACCTTCAGCGTGCCGTCCTCATTTTTATGTTTATATGCTTCGGCGACAAACTGAAAAGCGCCGAACATATTTCCGTGATCCGTAATGGCCAATGCCGGCATACCGTCACCGGCCGCCTTTTTATATAAGCGCGAAATATCACTCGCCCCGTCGAGAAGCGAGAACATGGTATGATTATGTAAGTGAGAAAATTTCATTTTAAGGGATGCTAAATTAAGAACTGCCTTCCTTTAAAATTACGGAAACGGCTGCGAATTTTCTACAGGTTGTTAACAAAACGAATTGAATTTTGCAGAAGCTCCACCCGCATCCATCTCCCCATTCCCCGGTCCCGCTTTCCGTTGCAACGCCCCGTATACCCAAAGGGATATACCGGGGGCGTTTCCACTGCAATCGGGGCTATAAAAAAACCGCGGCGTTCCTGCCTCGCCATTCGATTCTGCAGCCGGAAACCTGCCATTACAGGGAAAACACCTTCCGGGTGAATAACAGATGCAATTTTATGCAGATATATGCGTTAGATTTCCGGCATATTTTATATGAAAACGCTCTTCGCAATTTTTATCGGGGTCGTCACCGCACAGGTTTATGCTCAATCTTCCGGGTGGGTCACAACAGGTATCCGCGATTCGGTTATCGGGGTAACTGCTGCCGGCGACAATATTATTACCGCCACACAAAATAACGGCATTCGTATTTTCAATAAAGTGAGTGGCGCCATTACCACTTACAATATGCAAAACAGTATTTTGAAGACAAATGATTTCAGATCGGTAAGTTTTATTGATGGTAAAATTTATGCAGGCGCATTTAATGACGGGATGTATATTCTTGAAAATAATAACTGGATCCATTATGATACGCTTAATTCGGCATTACCCGGAAACAGCGTAACCGACTTTGCTTATGATGCAATAAACGCGAGGGTGCTGATCGCTACAGACAAAGGATTAGTATCTCTGCAGGATGATAACTGGACGATCATGGATTCAATTAATTCACCGTTGCCCGGAAATAAAATCACCTGTTTATATCTGGATGATGCAAACAGATTATGGATCGGTACGCGATATGCCGGAATGGCAAAACTGGAAGCAGGCAACTGGGAAATTTTTAATTATAATAATTCCGGGATCAACGATAATTATATCCGCACAATTACCGCCGATGATAACGGATATTTATATGTTGCAGATTATTTCGGGGTGGATAAATACGAAATTGCAACGGATACCTGGGTCTTTGTCTTCAATACATTTACCTCGCCCATCACCAGCGACAGGGTAAATAAAATGGGATTTGATGCGCATGGAAATTTCTGGCTTGCCACGCATTATGGTGTTACGCTCGCCGACTCATCCAATACCTGGACACAATTTTATGCTGAGAATTCGGGTTTACCGCATAATACCTGCGATGGATTGAGCTTAGATGATGAAGGGATTGTCTGGGTTGGCACTTATGGCGGCCTTGCCGGATTTATGCAAGAGGATGAACAGGGTAACTTTGCCGAGAATATCCGCATCTTTCCAAATCCCTGTACGGATCATATTATCATTTCTGGTTACACCGTTTCGTCCTTCAGAATATTTACGTCGACAGGTGTATCGCTCATTCCTATGCTCACTGCAATTGATGCCTACGGAGAATCTCAAACAAAAATCGATGTCAGCCGACTGCAAAAGGGAACCTATTTTATTTTGATCGATAATGGTTCCGGGATTTCTGCATGCCCATTTGTGAAGCTGTAACATAGTATCCTTCATCATCCTGTATAGTGACATTAGTCACGAAAAACCATTCGCCGGCGAAATAACTTTATTGTAATAATGTGGCTGAATGCACGGAAATCGATTAAAAGTGTATTATTATCCTAATGGCAGCTACCGCATCTTTGAAGCCAGAAATGAAACGACAATTGCGAAATTGGTTTATTTTATTTTATATCACCGGTCTTCAGATTACCGGATATTCGCAAAACATTGTCCATAATGCAAGTTTTGATACGAGTGTTTTGTCGCCGAGCTATTATGGGCAAATTTGCTACCCCACCGGCTGGTATTCGCCAAGCGGTTATTGCACCGTTGTGATCAATCATGGAAGTCCGGATTATTATAAAACAGGCGGAACAGGCGGTTCAGGGCCACCTGCAACTTTTTGGGCAACAGTAAACACACATTCCGGCGCCGGAATGACGGGCTTCGCCACGTATTATCCCGGATATACCAATTTCAGGGAATATGTGGCAACCACCCTCGCAGAACCGCTTGTCCCGGGTCAGGTTTACAATGTCAGTTTCTGGGTAACCAACGGCATCACCTGGTTAAACGGCCATGCAACAAATAATATAGGGGTTGCCTTTACAACAGCAAGCTTAACCCAGCCGGCAGCGGCATATATTGCTGTAACACCGCAGGTAGAATATACCGACGTCCTTTGGGATACATTATGGCACCAATTGTCGTTTAGTTTTACGGCAACCGACGCATCACAATATATGACGATTGGCAATTTCAGAACAGATGCAGCGAGCATTATTACGACAATGAAAACAGTTTGTTGTCCCACCTCATCAGCTGCTTACTATTATCTGGATGATATCGTGGTGGAAAAAGCGATGCCTTTGCCGCTGGAATTATTATCATTCACCGCGAATGAACAACCCGAATCGGTTTTACTGAACTGGGAAACCGCTAATGAAAAAAATACTGATGTGTTTATTGTTGAGCGTTCGGCGGAAGGGCAGGTTTATTATCCGATAGGGTCAGTTCCTGCGTCTGGCAATAGTATCACAATAAAAAAATACACTTTTACAGATGATGCACCCATGGAAGGAATTAATTATTACCGTTTAAGATGTTTGGATCAGGATGGCACCGGAAGTTTTAGCCATACCGTTTCTGTTACTATGCCTGATGTATTTACTTTTACGATCTCTCCTAATCCGGTATCGGACATCGTAAATTTCGAGGTACACACGCAGGAACCCTATTCTATCCGTATTTTCGACGCATCAGGAAAATGTATAACGGCATTTGATAATAAGGAGGGAGAAAGATCCGTTCTTGAAGCGGATCTTCGCGAACTGCCTCCCGGTGTTTACTACGCACATCTTGTTACCGCACATAAAACTGTTATGAAGAAATTTATTAAGATCAGATAGTCCGTACTTTGCCCGCACCGCTGTATGCACTTTATACCTTTGCGTATCACTTCTGTTAGACTAATTTTACATTGGTAAAAATTTATTGCTATGGAAATTCAGTATGCAGACTTTGAAAAAGTTGATATCCGCACAGGCACAATCTTGGAAGCAGAAGATTTTCCAAATGCAAAGAAACCTGCCTACCGCCTGAAAATTGATTTCGGGGAACTGGGGATCCGGCAATCGAGTGCGCAGATTACTGCGCATTATACGAAGGAATCGCTCATCGGCAAACAGATTGTTGCCGTTGTTAATTTCCCCGTTAAACAGATCGCCAATTTCTTTTCGGAATGTCTCGTATTAGGTGCAATACATCCGGATGGTTCCGTAATACTTTTGCAGACAGATAAGAAAATACAAAACGGACTGAAAATTGCATGAAAAGAAATGCAATCTTCAACATAATAATCAGTAATTAAACAGGTATGTCAATAAGATCAAAAGTTGCTCTCCCCTTTATCGCCACAATTATTATTTTCGTTATTGCATCTTGTTCGAAATCAGCAGCGAACTGCGGCACGAATGTCGACTGTTCCACGGTTACCTATGCAGGAACCATTCAGCCGCTTGTCGATTCGAAATGTAATATCGCAGGTTGTCATGCCGGTCAATTTTCCTCCTATATCGGACTTAAAAATGCTGCAGACAACGGATCGCTATACGATCAGGTAGTGGGGAGTGAAAATATGCCTGCCGGCGGCGTATCCATGACCTGCGAACAACGCGGCCAGATCGAATGCTGGATCAACGCCGGGGCGCCCGATAATTAAGGAGAAATGAGGGATGAGGGATGAGATTAAAATTTTCTCTTGCGCAGGGCGCGGAAGATTGAATTATAAAACGTAGTTTGCGCTTCCTTTCTGAAAATATTTCGAAAGCAGAAAAATAATTTCCTACATGTCTGTCAGCAGCATGCTTGCACGTGTCTGCTTTGCAATATTCAACTTACCGAAATAAAACAACAAGCTTCACTGAAGGGAACATCTTTTTTAAAGAAGTTCATTCCCGATTTTCGTCCCTCATCCGCCGGCCAGCTTAAACTTATATCCTGCTTTAGTAAGCAGCTCTGCGATCTTCGTGCGCTGGTCGCCCTGGATAATGATCTCACCGTCTTTCACACTTCCGCCGGTGCCGCATTTTGTTTTTAATTCCCTGCATAATTTCTCCATTTCCTCAGCAGATCCTTTATAATTTTTTATCACGCTCGCCGTTTTCCCTCCGCGATGATTTTTTTCAAGCCAGATGCGAAGGTCCTGCTGTTGCGGCGTCAATGCATCAGCATTTGCCTCCTCCGCTTCAAATTTAAAATCGGGGTTAGTTGAAAATATGAATCCGGATTTATCGGGTTTTTGCTTCGCCATTTCAATTTAAAATTTTAGGATTCACCAAAACATTAAGCGCATTCGGCAGAACGGAAATATTAAACACTTTATCCTTCGGCACAGTTTCTCCGTCGATCTGCAAATACATATATCCGGAAGATTTAATCTGCAATTCCTGCGTTCTGAATACCTGCACGTGTTTACTTTTGAGATGCGATTGCGAAAATAATCCAAGCACGAGAATCGGTAATTTCCATTTAGGAAGATCATCCAGCATCACCACATCCACCATGCCGTCGTGCAGACTGGCATCCGGCGCCACTTTCACATTGTATCCATACTGATTCGAATTACAAACGTTGATCATAAATGCTTTCCCCGACATTTGCCGTTCATTGCATTGCAGACTATATTCGAATTTATCAAAAGAAGATACACTTTTCAGTCCGCTCCATACGTACGTTAAAAATCCACGCGTTTCCTCCCTGCTGAAAACTTTCGCAACAAATGCATCGAACCCGATGCCGATCAGACTGAAAAAATAATCGTCATTTACTTTACATACATCAATTTCTCTGATTGCATAAGCATTGATGATCTGCAAAGTCGAACGGATATTAATTGAATAACCCAGATGCCGGGCCAGACCGTTTCCGCTGCCGCTTGGAATAATTGCAAGTGATGTTTTTGTTCCAATAAGTCCGGTTGCCGCTTCATTTACACTCTCGTCGCCGCCGGCTACTGCCACAATATCAAAATTTTCGGCTGCAGCCTGCCTTGCGATCTCCGTTGCATGGCCCCGGCTCTCAGTGTAGATAACCTCATATATAAAACGTTCATGATCAAGATATTTATTGATCAGGGGCGGTATTTTATCCTTCCTCCTGACACCGGCAACAGGATTCACAATAAATAAAATCCTTTTTTTCACTCGGCAACCAGTTTATTATCGATCATCGCGTGATGATGCGTTTGAATAATTGCCTTGAGTTTGTCTTCGAGTGTAGTAGTAATGTCGGGATATTCATTCAGCAGATTATTCACTAAGGAGCTGTCCGATTTATATTCATATAAACCGATCGCTTTTCCTCCGTTAAATTGCAGGGCGAAAGAATTATCAAGAATAAGATAATCGGATGCATGATAATTATATGCATAGCGTTCGGCGTGCGTATCAAAAACCGAATTACCGAAAGCCATATATTTTCCGCGATAACCGGTATAATCCAGAACGGTCGGCATTATATCCGTCTGCTGCACCACCATATCCGTTGTACCCTTAAATTGTCCGTTGGGTTTATACAGCAATAACCAGGTGGCATGCGCGCCCACCTGTTCCTGATAATAAGCGTGTTCCGGAAGCGGCGGGCCGGGATGATCAGCCGTGAGAATAAATAATGTATTATTAAACCAGGGCTGTTTGGCTGCTTCCTTAAAAAATTGCCCGAGCGCATAATCTGCATAACCCACAACCTCCAGCATCGGAATCGGTCCCTTTGGAAATTTACCGGTGTATTGTTGCGGCACGGTAAAAGGATGGTGCGAAGAGATCGTAAATATTTCCGAATAAAACGGCGCTTTTAAGGTCGACATTTTATTTGCTGTCCATTTCAAAAACGGCTCGTCAAAAATACCCCAGTTACCATCGAAGTCAGCATCGTTTCCATATTCATTCCTTCCAAAATATCCATCGAATCCGGCCTGCGCCATAAACCTGTCGAACTGCATGGAACCATTATTTGCGCCATGGAAAAAATAAGAGGAATACCCGATGCTCTTCAGCAAAGTTCCTACCCCTTCAAACTGATTGTTCTGGTAAACAGAGGAAATAAATGGTTCTTCCATCAACACAGGAATTCCCGATGTTACTGCAACAATTCCCTGATTGGATGATTTTCCGTTGGAATAAGCGTTGTTAAAACACATTCCTTCCTGCAGCAATGAATCGAGGAAAGGTGTATACCCATGACCGTTATTAAAATATCCGATATATTCCTTTGAAAAACTTTCGAGTACGATCACACAAACATTTTCCGGTTGTTTTGGCTTCGCGATCGTATCCGGCCATGTATAATAATTTGCGTTCTGGTGAAAAATAGAAAATCGTTTGGATAATTCATCTTCGGTAAAATATTTCGGCTCCTGCAACTGCCTGTGTCCGAAAGCATAAATTACAGAAAAGGGTGTATTGATAATTAATGAGGTGAGCCTGCTGTCTTCAACATACAATGAAGCGCTGTTCGGCGAAAGTGGTTTCGGCTGGATCCCTCCGCGTGCACCAATCACAGAAAATACCGAGATCAGGAGCATAATGATAAGCTGATACGGATAATGAATGATCCGCGGAAGCGAAAAATGCGTCTGCTGCATGCGGTGCAGGTCGGTTTTGCGGTAGAGAAATTCAACACCGGCGACCAAAATAAATGCGATCACAAAAATGATCCAGTAATCATGGAGCACCTGCGGTAAAATACTTGTATCACTGGTAAGTCCGAGTTCGTGGGTGGAGGTTCTTTTCAATCCGTACCGGTAATAAATAAAATCCCCGCTTTCCAGCATGAGGGCAACGCCGTTAAAAACATAAAAATAAATTTTCAGTATGCGCTGATACCAGCTCCTTTCAAACCACGGGCTCGGAACAATATGTAAAAAAATAAAAATGAAATTGACATAGATGACCGAAGAGATATCGAACCGAAGTCCGTAAAACATGATCTGCAAAAATTCACCCGGCGGTATATACGGAAAAAGATCTCTGTTGAAAATAAAAAACAGAATGCGGCAAGCGGAGTATAACACCATTAAGATGCCCAGTCTTTTCAATAAAATTTCAATGTGAAAAAGATGCTGTTTCATCTGCGCGCTTAGAGCCTGTAAAGGTAATAAATAATTTTCCTGAAATTTACAAATCCGCGGCCGGCCGGATTTTCCCCTTCACCTTTAGCAAAAATTAACAGAAAAACCTTAGTCCAGCACGGCTTTGAAGCTCAGGTCAAGGCTTTTGACAGAATGTGTGAGTTCGCCAACAGAGATAAAGTCGACGCCGGTTTCTGCAACCTGTTGCACTTTTTCAAGTGTGATGCCGCCCGATGCCTCCGTTTCAAACTGATGATTTATTATCTGCACCGCTTCCATGAGCATCTCCGGTAAAAAATTATCGAGCATTATGCGGTCCACTTTTCCGGCGTTCAGTACCTGCCATACTTCATCGAGATTTCTTGTTTCAATTTCGATGCGGAGATCGAGTTCATTTTCTTCGAGATAGCTGAGGACTCTTTTGATAGCATTATCTATTCCGCCGCAAAAATCAATATGATTATCTTTTATCAGGATCATATCATACAATCCCATCCGGTGATTATGTCCGCCACCGATCCGCACAGCCCAGCGTTCAAAATTGCGCAGCCCCGGTGTTGTTTTACGTGTATCGAGGATCTTTGCATTTGTTTTTCTGACCTTTTGAACGAATGCATTTGTTTTTGTGGCAATGCCGCTCATCCGTTGCATAAAATTCAACATGGTGCGCTCGGCAACCAGCAACGCCTGGATCCTGCCGGTTGCGGTAAATGCTACCTGCCCCGGTTCCACTATGGCACCATCCGGAATAAAAATGTCAACCTCCAGTTCGGGGTTGACATGCTTAAGTATTTGTTCTGCGAGTTCAACGCCGGCAATGATGCCGTTTTCTTTTACGAGTAGTTTTGCTGTTCCTGTCGCCTCATGATCGATGGTGGCGAGCGTTGTATGATCTCCTTCCTGTATGTCTTCGATCAGGGCCTCATCGATAATATCGAGCATTTCCCACAACTCAACACTACTCATTTTCGAAACTTAACTCCTGTATGTAGAATTTATCTGCCTTCTTTTTCATATATACATAAGTCCTGAATTTGCCTTTATCGGTACCAAGGGAACCGATCGCATAATGGGCGTTGTTGCCGCCGGAAGGACCGTCGTGAATAAAACTGAAAGATTTAGGCGGGTTTTTAGTGAAGAAGTCTTTAACGATCGCCTCAGCCTGACTTTTGCTGTAGGCACCTTCTTTATTAAGGATCTTAACCTCAACAGTGTTGTCGAAGTATTCGGCTAATTTTTTTGAATCGCCGGCTTTAATGGCGGAGGAAATATTATCAAGATCTCCTGCCACTGCTGCGAATATAAAAACGGGGGCGATCAGCATCAGGGCGATCAAACCGTTTCTTGATTTCTTTGTCATAGCTGTAAAATTTGGTCAACAACCTGATTTGGCTAAAACCATACCAAAGTTAAATAAATTTAAATAGCAGGGAAATACCCGCAACAGCGGGATGTGGAAAAGCCCGCAACGCGCGCCCGCTAAGGTTTTACAGACTTCCGAACGGAAAGGCCGCGCCGGCCAATTGCAGGATTTGCGGATGCACCGCAATTTTTTAAGCTCCTGTTATATATGCAATAACCTTTTTTCAATGATCAAGGGTTACCTTCCTGCAAACAGCTCTACCTCCGATTTCAATACCTTTACAGCATGCAAACACGAAAACGCGTCGTACTGGTCATTATGGACGGATGGGGACATGGAAAAAATGCAGCAGCATCAGCTATTGCGCAGGCAAAAACGCCGAATGTGGACAGCTATTATCTGCAGTATCCAAATGCTGAATTGCGCACCGATGGTGAATTTGTAGGATTACCGGAGGGACAAATGGGAAACAGCGAGGTGGGGCATTTGAATCTGGGGGCGGGCCGTATTGTATACCAGGAATTACAACGCATAAGTGTAGCGGTAAAAACAGGAAAACTTGCCGCGAATACTGTTTTATCAGAGGCAATAGAAAAAGCAATCGCAACCGGTAAAAATTTACATTTGATGGGACTGGTAAGTGATGGCGGCGTACATTCACATATTGATCACCTGACAGCACTTTGTTCTATTATAGCAGAAAAAGGCATCGATAAACAAAAATTATTTGTTCATGCCTTTACCGATGGCCGCGATTGTGATCCGAAAAGCGGTTTGCGTTTTATTAAACATCTGCAGGATCATTTACAAAAAACCGGCGGACGCCTCGCGAGTATTTGCGGGAGATATTATGCAATGGACCGCGATAAAAGATGGGAGCGGATAAAACTTGCCTATGATCTTTTAATTAAAGGCGAGGGAAAAAAATCCACTGATCCTGCGAAGTCCGTCGAAGAAAGTTATGCATCGAATATTACGGATGAATTTATTCAGCCAGTTATTTGTGTGGATGATAATGGAAAACCTGTTGCAACCATACAGGAAAATGATATTGTTATCTGTTTTAATTTCCGTACCGACAGATGCAGGCAGATCACAACAGTACTTACACAAACGGATATGCCTGATGCCGGCATGCATACCTTGCCTTTACACTATGTTACCATGACGAGGTATGACCACAACTTTAAAAATGTTGCTGTCATTTTCGAAAATGAGGACCTTACTAAAACACTTGGCGAAATACTGGAAGCGAATCATTTAAAACAGATCCGTATTGCAGAGACTGAAAAATATCCGCACGTAACCTTTTTTTTCAGCGGCGGCAGAGAAAAAGAATTTACAGGCGAAAGCAGAATAATGATCCCGTCACCGAAAGTAGCCACCTACGATCTGCAACCTGAAATGAGCGCATTTGCAGTGAAAGATGCGATTGTATCAGAATTAAAAAAGCAGGAGGCAGATTTTGTATGCCTCAATTTTGCCAACGCAGATATGGTTGGCCATACAGGAGTATTCACCGCAGCAATGAAAGCCTGTGAGGCAGTAGATACCTGTGTGGGAGAAGTTGTGCAGACCGCGCTGGAAAATAATTACGCGGTTATTCTTACGGCGGACCACGGTAATTCAGATAATGAGATCAACGAAGACGGGTCACCCAATACACAACATTCCACGAATCCTGTTCCAGTGTTTTATTTGGACCGTGACAATACATTTACAGCAATAAACAACGGAAAACTGGGTGATATTGCACCCACCATATTAACCATCATGGGCTTACCGGTTCCCGTTGAAATGACGGGGGAAATTCTTGTCCGGTAAATTGCCGGGATACTTGCTGTGCACCCTTTATTAAAATACATTATGCATTTCCGGATTGCATCTCTGCATAATATTTAAAGAACCAGGGAAGCGTTTCAATTCCCTTGTAATAATTAAATAATCCGTAATGTTCGTTGGGAGAATGGATGGCATCCGAATTTAATCCGAATCCCATCAGAATGCTTTTCGCTCCCAGCACTTTTTCAAATAATGCCACGATAGGAATACTGCCGCCTTCGCGGGTAGGGATCGGTTTTTTGCCGAATGTTTTTTCCATTGCCAGCGCACTTGCTTTCAATGCCGGAAAATCGAGCGGAACAACAACCGGTTCTCCGCCGTGATGATGCGTAACTTTCACTTTAACATACGGAGGCGCAATGGATTTAAAATGCGCCTCAAATAATTCTGCAATTTTTCCCGAGGTCTGATCCGGTACTAATCGCATACTAATTTTCGCAAACGCCTTTGAAGGTAAAACGGTTTTACTTCCTTCGCCTGTATATCCGCCCCAGATACCGTTTACATCCAGCGTGGGGCGAATGGAAACACGTTCGAGTGTTGTATAATCTTTTTCACCTTTGATTGCATTGATACCGAGATCTAATTTATATTCATTTAAATCGAAAGGCGTTTTGCTCATTTCATTGCGCTCTTCTGCAGAAACAATCTGCACATCATCATAAAAACCTTTCACGGTAATATGACCGTCCTTATCAATAAGCGAGGAGATCATATCACATAAAGTATTGATCGGGTTGGCAACACTTCCGCCGTAAACACCTGAATGCAGATCGCGGTTCGGACCGGTAACTTCAACTTCCATATAGGTGAGCCCTCTTAGTCCGACAGTTATACTCGGAACATCATTCGCAATAATGGATGTATCAGAAATAAGGATCACATCACATTTCAGTTTTTCTTTATTTGCTTCTATGAAATTGCCCAGATTGGATGAACCAACTTCCTCTTCCCCTTCGATAATAAATTTAATATTACACGGCAACGCATTGTTCTGCATCATTGCTTCAAAAGCTTTCACATGCATATATACCTGGCCTTTATCATCACAGGCGCCTCTTGCATAAATATTTCCTTCTTTGATCACAGGTTCAAATGGCGGCGAATGCCAGAGATCGACAGGG
>CAYTFT010000031.1:0-12935 GCA_964437155.1 uncultured Chitinophagales bacterium
AAGATCTAAATTTTTACATACTTTTATTTATTTTTCAATTTTTATATTTTCACCAACCATTTCCTCCGCACCAACATCTAAATTTTTACATACTTTTATTTATTTTTAAATTTTTATATATTTACCGTCCATTTCTCTCCGCACCAATCTCTAAATTTTTACATACTTTTATTTATTTTTTAAATTTTTATATATTCACCGGTCATTTCTCTCCGCACCAACATCTAAATTTTTACTTACTTTTATTTAATTTTTTAATTTTTATTTATTTTCCCCCGTCGTGTCCTTCGAAACTGAACATAAATACCTTATCGACACCGCCCTCTGGCAAAAGGTTGTGCCGGATATAAGTGTGCGTATCCGTCAGGGTTATTTGCTCCCGGGCACAGGAACAACCGTTCGTGTCAGGACAAAAGGGGACAAAGGTTTTATCACCGTAAAGGGAACTGCCGAAGGGGCGACACGGGCTGAATATGAATATGAGATCCCGTTTTCTGATGCGGTTGAAATGCTCACACATTTATGTTCAGCTATTATAGAAAAAACACGTTATGTTGTGATGGTGGATGGGCATCTTTGGGAAGTAGATGTGTTTGAAGGCGACAATGCCGGACTTGTCATAGCTGAGATCGAACTGGAAAATGAAGACGTGATTTATACATTACCTGAATGGGTGAAGGAAGACGTTACTGCAGATATGCGATATATGAATTCCAGTCTGGTGACCCATCCCTATTCCGCCTGGTAGTGAAGACCCTTTATTTTTTGGCGGACAGCTGATTAATTATTCTTCTGTTTTCTTTTTGCACATGTTCATTATGCCTTTTTTATTTTTGCCCTGATGAAGCGTATTCAACGACCTGCACTCGCCATACTGGCAGCAACTGTCTGGATCAGTGTATCTGAATTTGTGAGGAATCAATTTATCCTCCATGATTTCTGGAGGGAACATTATCAGCAACTCGGTTTTCAATTTCCGGATGAGCCGGTGAATGGAGCAATTTGGGGCGTGTGGTCGCTCTTGTTCGCCATAGTGATCTATATCCTTTCGACAAAATTTTCTCTCATCGGGACAACATTCCTCAGCTGGTTCATCGGATTCGGACTCATGTGGGTGGTGATCGGCAACCTGGGTGTATTGCCGTTCGGTATCTTACCTGTTGCGGTTCCGCTGAGTTTATTTGAGTCCTTTGCCGCCACTTTTATAATTAAAAAAATTGCACCGGCAGCTGATCTTGTTTGATAATGCCCGTTAGGCGAAAAAAGGAGTCTGACTTATTTATTACATTCACCTTTTCTAAAAGGCAACACTATGAAGGCGCATTCCGGCATTATACTTATTTCTTTTTTTCTTCTGACAGCGTATACCACTTTCCCAGTACATCCGGCGACTGAAATTAAAGAGGGAACCATTACGAATCTGTATGATGCATTCGGAAAAGATACCGCATTATCGAAAGACTTTGGTTTTTCCTGCATAACTAAATATCAGGGAAAAACAATTTTATTCGACGCCGGCAGCAATGCTGATATATTCAGGAGCAACTGTGAAAAAATGGGCATTGACCTCAAACAGGTTGACATGGTTGTGGTTTCACACGGCCATTTTGATCATCTTAACGGGCTCGATTATTTATTGACGGTGAATCCTGATGTGAAGATTTATTTTCCGTATGATATTTTCTGGGGTGCTCCGGTTCCGTTTGATGCAACGGGTCAGGAACCGGCTGTGAAGGATTCCCTTCCGGCTTATATGCAATATTTTGACGGGGGTAACACGAAATTTATGATAAATCAGTCGGGCCGTTTCTGGCATGCAAATATTGAATTTATTAAAACATCGAAAGAAATTCTGCCGGGGCTGAACCTCATTGCTACCAGTTCACCCTTTATGGGATATTTTTCCTGTTATCCGGGAAAGAGTTTTGTGGAGGGGCAATTTGATCATGCAAATGATGCATGCAAGAATACGAACCTCCCGGAATTATCGCTTTCCATGAAGTCTGAGAAAGGAGAGATACTAATTGTTGGTTGTTCGCATACCGGTGTTGAAAATATAATCCGGGAAGCAAAAACATTCACGAACGATAAAATTGAACTTGTATATGGCGGATTTCATATGCTGCCTTTTGACAGATCAAAGACGAAGGAAATCGTACATACCATTAAAGACGAGCTGCAGGTTCACCGTGTTGCGCCGGCCCATTGCACAGGACATCTTGCATTTAAAATGCTGATGGATGCATATGGTGATGATTATCTGTATGCAGGACTCGGGGAAACAATCAGCTATTAAAAATTATTTCTATTATATAAAAAGCATCGCCTCAACCGAGGCGATGCTTCACTAAAGGCTGATATACATTAACGGGCAATTACCAGTGACCCGGCACCTTGTGAATGGCTGCCGTACACTTTGATCTGATATATTCCACCCGGAATACCCACATCATTGAATTGCCATACGATGGTCCCGGTATTATTTTCCTGCCTGATCTCCGAATAAATAATTCTGCCCGGCATATCCGCAATGCTGATCACGAATTGATCGGGTAGCGCATTCTGCAATACAAAACTGAAATGATCGGTTGCCGGATCCGGAAATACGATGATCTCCGATGCAGTTGCCGGAATATTCTCTTCAATACCTACAGTATAATCCGGTTTAATTAAATATGTTTTATCCGTTGCGTTAAAATAATCGGAAGGAGAGGAGCTTACTCCCATTAATAAAATCTTTCCGTTGAACGGCATATAAGCCAGTGTCGGAAATAAATATTCACCGTAGGGTAATTCAAATCCATCCTCCGGATAATAAACTTCCCCGCCATTCAGATCCACGGAAATTAATCCTAATACATAAGGTTCAGTTTCCAGTTCAAATCCGAGCATATAAACAAAACTCCCCGCTTTATCCACGGCGATATCATAAATACCACCGTTGGTATAATCACTTTCCCAAATATCAATATCCATCGGACGCTCAAATGTTTTGGAATCCGGATCAAATAGGAGGATCGTATATTCCGGATTTAAATTATTGCGGTAGGCGAGTAATGCATATTTCCCGTCTGACAGTTTATAATCAGCAGTCGGACGGAAAGATCCCCATACCAGCCAGCCCGGATCTTCGGGAATTAATTCATCAGATAAAACGGACCAGGTGAGTGTACCCATATCCAGATATTCAACCGTTTTGATCATTTCGCCTCCATAGGAGGGCCAGCCTCCGCAAACAACTGCACTGCCATCACTAGTCGGTAATACAACAGCACTTGCGCGTGGAACATTCAATGCTCCGGTAAGCGAATAACCCGTAATAGCAGGATTAAAATATTCCGGAAAGGTTGCTGCATCATTATTATACCATCCGCCAACAATAAGTATGGTATTGTTACCATCATTTATTTCCGTTGCCGAACATTGCATACGCGGATAAATCATGGTGCCTGCCAGTTCGAAAGTATTATCCGAAGGATCGAAGATTTCATTATTTGCATATGCGGGAATTCCCCAGTCATATCCTCCGCCGATGGTCAGATATCTGCCGTCACTCATTTTTGCAACGCATCCCGCATCACGCGGAATACTCATCGAACGTTCGGTAAATGTATTTGTTTCCGGATCATAGATGTCTGCATAATAACTGGAAACAAATCCGTATTCACGTCCCCCGAATGCAACCACCCGGCTGTCATCCAAAACAGCCGTAAAAGGTACGATACGCGTGCGGTTCATCAACGGTCCTGTCTCAAAAATTCCACCACCCGTCTGTCCGTAAACACTGAACATACTTAAAATACATAAAATGGAAAACAGTGTTTTCACGGGAACATCTGTAATATGCATATTCGTTCTCATTGTATCGGTTTTTATTACTACAAAATTATCCGGGGTGGATCTCCTGATCGAAAGCAGAAGTCAATGGCAGCAGGGATAAATGTCAATTTGAGCGGGGGATCCGTATACCCTTAAGGCGGGTGGATGCGACGCATTTCTGCTGTGGAATCAGGATGTTTAATTCCCGGTAAATTTCTCCATGGGAAGATTTTATAACTATAAAAGTCTTAACAATATCCCAATGGTTTCTCTATCCTTTCAAATGACCTGAACTTGTATAAAAATTGCGAAATTTGTCCTGCATTAAAGTGCATGTTATGCTTAAAAATATTCTGGTCTTCTGTATATGTTTAATTATCGAAATTGGCTTTATTCCGGCTGCAACAGTGCAATCGCCCGGCGGTATTTTATCACTGCAGGTTGATGTAACACCTTCCGGAATTATATATTATAATGTACAACGTTCCGGTATTCCCGTCATTGCAGATTCACGCCTCGGATTTGTTTTAAAAAATATGCCTGCTCTCGACAGTGCATTTATTATTACGGGAACAGAAATACGTTCTGTGGATGAAACATGGAAACCGGTTTGGGGGGAAGTGAGTACCATTCGTAATCATTATAATGAACTCACCATACAACTGGAGCAATTAAAAACAAAAATCAGGATCAATATCGAGTTCCGGTTATTTGATGACGGTTTGGGATTCAGATATGTATTTCCCGCACAGGATGGGTTGCACTATTTTGTTGTAGAAGAAGAATGCACGCAGTTTACCATGACCGGCGACCATAAAACATTCTGGATCCCCGGTGATTTTGATACCAATGAATATACGTATACTGAAAGTAAATTAAGTGAGATCGATGCACTTACATCTTCTGCTGCAAATCCCGAAATTGCAACGCGCTCACCCATCGGTGCAAATGCGGTACAAACACCGCTGATGATGAAAACCGACAATGGTTTATATATCAATATACATGAAGCTGCACTGGTGAATTATCCTGCGATGGCGCTCACATTAAATAAATCGGATCTTACCTTCCGATCGACATTGGCGCCCGATGCATTGGGAAATAAAGCCTATCTGCAAACACCATGTAAAACGCCTTGGCGCACGGTAATTGTCAGCGATAAAGCAGCAGATATTCTTGCTTCCAAAATAATATTGAACCTGAATGAACCCTGTGCGATCGAAAATACGGCATGGATCAAACCTATGAAATTTGTTGGCGTGTGGTGGGAAATGCATGTGGGAACCGCAACATGGAATTATGCTGATACAAAAAATATCGATCTTGCCACAACCGACTGGTCAGCACTTACACCAAACGGAAAGCATGGAGCAAATACGAAACGCGTAAAAGAATATATTGATTTTGCTGCTGCAAATGGTATCGATGGTGTGCTGGTGGAGGGCTGGAATGTCGGCTGGGAGGACTGGTTCGGCAATCAGAAAGAAAATGTTTTTGATTTTGTTACGCCCTATCCGGATTTTGATGTGGACGCATTACAAAATTATGCAGCTGCGAAAAATGTGCAACTCATCATGCATCATGAAACATCTGCATCGGTAACAAATTATGAAAGACGATTGCAGGATGCAATTGATTTTATGCAGACACATAATTATCATGCAGTTAAAACCGGTTATGTTGGTCGCATTATTCCGCGGGGCGAATTGCATGATGGTCAGTGGATGGTAAATCATTATATATATGTTGCACAGCAAATGGCAAAAAATCATATCATGGTGGATGCGCATGAACCGGTGCGGCCAACCGGATTGCAGCGCACATATCCGAACTGGCTTGCCTGTGAAGCTGCGAGAGGAAATGAATTTAATGCATGGAGCCGTGGGAATCCGCCTGCACATGAAACGATATTGCCGTTTACACGACTCATTGGCGGGCCGATGGATTATACACCGGGTATTTTTCAGACGAAAATGAGTGTGTACGATCCCGGCAGAACAAATTACCAGGTGCATACTACTTTATGTAAACAGCTTGCATTGTATGTAACGATGTATTCACCCTTGCAAATGGCGGCCGATCTTCCGGAAAATTATTTGCAGCATATGGATGCATTTCAGTTTATTAAAGATGTTGCGGTTGACTGGGACGACACAAAATATATTGCGGCCGAACCGGGAGATATGCTCACTGTTGCGCGCAAGGCGAAAGGAACTGATAATTGGTTCATCGGATCCATCACGGATGAAAATGCACGTATCGCCGACATTCCCATGGATTTTCTCGATATGGGAAAATCGTATCTCGCAACCATTTATGCGGACGGGCAAAATGCCGACTGGAAAAAAAATCCCGGAGAATATACCATTCAAAATTTCATCGTCACCAGCGGTACTGAATTAAAAATAATGCTGGCACCCGGCGGCGGTTGTGCGATCAGTGTGCGCCCGGCCGAAGAGGGAGAGTTGCAGCGATACGATAAGTTTAAATAATGAGAGATGAAAGATGAAAAATGAAATTTGATTATCTTAAAAAGATGGTATCTCTGTTTAAGAAATTTATTTATGCCGATTCGATTAACAAATCCCGATACCTGATACTTGATACCTGATACCTGATACTTGATACCTGATACTTGATACCTGATACACGATACGATAAAAAGTAACATCCACTTCAGGTTGGTGTGATAGGAAAATGAAAAATGAAAGATGAAAAATGAAATTTGATTATCTTAAAAAGAAGGTGTTTCTGTTTAAGAAATTTATTTATGCCGATTCGATTAACAAATCCCGATACCTGATACCTGATACCTGATACCTGCTACTTGATACACGATACGATACGATAAAAAAAACAGCCACTTCAGGTTGGTGGGATTAGGAAAATGAAAAATGAAAGATGAAAAATGAGATTTGATTCTCTTATAAGGCAGGTTATTGTTTTTAAGAAATTAATAAATGTTGCTGCAATTATCAAATCCCATACATGACTTCAGATAAATCTCTTTGTGAAACTTCGTGACCTCCGCGCCTTTGTGGCAACCCTTTTTAAATTTAATCAAACCTGCAATGAGATTATAAATATTAATGCTGTCATAATGCGTGTATTCGTCAGAATCTCTTTCCGCACCTTCCTGTCTTCCCGTCTTCCCGTCTTTGTGGCATCTGCAATTTTCCTTCAAATTAAATTAGGCTAATGGAATCCAAGAGACGAATAAACCCTTAATTAACCAGCTCATTTGTAATCTGAACACCGGTCATTCTTTCAACCCGTCAAACCAGATCCTCGAAAAAATAAGACATGGTTCGGCGCAATCGCCATGTGATGCGGACGCAGAAGGCTGGTAAACGGAAGTAGTAGTAGAACCATTTGCATTAAATACATCCTCCGCATTCAATGCATTCATATAACTGACAAGTTCATCTGCCGTGCAGTAATACATAATGATCGGCACCTCGGGTTTCCATCCTGTAAGATCATTGTCCTCCAGTGCAAGACGGAAAGGATTATCCGGATTATTGATAAAATCATTCAGTATTTCAGGTTTTATGATCAACTTCGGCACATCCGGCATCACCGCATCTATTTCCCAGCCGTCATGGTTGCCATCGAATAGCAAGGGTAAAATCGAATCATAAGGTGCAAGCAGATAATCTGAATAGTCCGCATACATTTTATAAACCTCGTTGTAGGAGAATAGTAAATACGGCAGATAGAAAGGAGCTCCGTATGTATCATCACTTATCACCAGATCAGTTTGCGCCCCGTCAATGTCATACGGCCCGCTCATAGGAGCCGAAGCCGTTACCGTAAATTCATTCTGGTGATATAATTGAATTTCTCTGGTTGTTGCCATCGCAGCATGTCCGCCCTGCGAATACCCGAAAAGAAATAACTGATCATTGAGCTGAATATTTTTTTCCTCGCATAAATTTCTTGTGGCGCGCAGCAGGTCAACACTTGCTGTTGCTTCCGTTTTTGCATGACAATATAAATGCCGTCCCGGTGAATCACCCATTCCGATATAATCAGGCATCGCCGTTACATATCCGGCAACTGCATACATAATTCCGATCAGGAGTTCGCCGCTTTCATAAGAAGGAACATCATATCTTTTTACTGTGGTACCGTGTTCATATGCACATAACGGAAAATGCACACTGTTATCAGCCGGCAGCAATACGGCGCCGGATGCCTGTGTTTCATTTCCATCGGCGTCAATCGTTTTATAGATCACACGATAAATATCAATCTCATAATCATTCGGATAAGAAAGCAGATCCGGATTATAGGCTTCCATCACGGAATCCGATTGTGCATTTGTATAATGATGCAGCAATGTATAGGAAATTATTTCGCCCCGAAAATCGGGCCCGGTATCACCGATGGCCGAATCATATTTACAGGAATTTGCCACGATGCCTGCAACGATCAATAAAAACAGATATACGGGTACTGATTGCCTTCTCATGCCTTTTGAATGTTTTGCCTATAAAGATAAAAACTTCAAACATACACGGCTGTATTTTATAGTGGCTAAATGGCAGACCGCTTTCCTTTTACGGGTCAAAATGGCTGTCCGGCTTTGGTTTTGAGGACATTCTGTCGGTGAACCAGTTGATTATTTTTTAAGTATATTTTTTGACAATTGCGGATCCGGAGCATTATATATTATATGAACCTGAACAACTATACAATCAAATCACAGGAAGTGGTGCAACAGGCGCAGCAGATGGCCATGCAGATGGATCATCAGCAGATTACCAACGAACACCTTCTGAAAGCATTACTGGCCACAGATGAAGAAGTAGTGACCTTTCTGCTCAAGAAACTGAATGTGAATCTCCAGTACCTGTCGCAAAAACTGGATGAACAATTAGCGACGATGCCAAAAGCGCAGGGGAAAGGTGGCGAATACCTCAGCCGTGAGATGAATATGTCGATGGCGAAGGCGTTGGCAGCGCTTAAAGAATTCGGTGATGAATTTGTTTCTGTCGAACATCTTTTATTAGGAATATTAGCTGCCAATGATAGCGTTAGCAAATTATTGAAATCGCAGGGCGTAACAGAAAAGGACCTGAAAGCTGCGATAAAAGAATTACGCAAGGGATCCACCGTCTCCTCTCAATCCGCAGAAAATCAACTGAATGCACTCAATAAATATGCAATCAATTTAAATGAACGCGCTGGCAGCGGAAAACTGGATCCTGTAATCGGGCGTGATGAGGAAATTCGCCGTGTGCTGCATATTCTTTCGCGCCGTACTAAAAATAATCCCATTCTTGTCGGTGATCCGGGTGTCGGAAAAACGGCAATTGCTGAAGGTATTGCACATCGTATCGTAAACGGCGACGTTCCGGAAAATCTGAAATCAAAAATTATTTATTCTCTTGATATGGGTGCGCTCATCGCCGGAGCAAAATATAAAGGTGAATTTGAAGAACGCCTTAAAGCAGTTGTGAAGGAAGTGATGCAAAGTGAAGGCGGTATCATTTTATTTATTGATGAGATTCATACACTGATAGGTGCGGGAGCAAGTGAAGGCGCCATGGATGCCGCGAATATTTTAAAGCCCGCATTGGCAAGGGGAGAATTAAGAGCGATCGGAGCAACTACCTTAAATGAATACCAGAAATATTTTGAAAAAGACAAAGCACTCGAGCGTCGCTTTCAGAAAGTATTCGTGGATGAACCAAACAACGAGGATTCGATCTCTATTCTGCGTGGATTAAAAGAACGATATGAAAATCACCATAAGGTGCGCATTAAAGATGCTGCAATCATTGCCGCAGTGGAACTGAGTGCACGTTATATCGCCGACCGCAAATTGCCGGATAAAGCGATCGACCTCATTGATGAAGCCGCTGCAAAAATGCGCCTTGAAATGGATAGTGTTCCGGAGGAACTGGATACCATTGAAAGGAATATACGTCAATTGGAAATTGAACGTGAAGCCATTAAACGCGAAAAGGATGAAAGGAAACTTGAAGAGCTGAATAAGGAGATCGCTGAATTATCGGAGGATAGAAATGCTATCAAAGCAAAATGGCAGAAGGAAAAGGAAATGCTCGATAAAATGCAGCAGCAGAAAATAGATATCGAACAATTTAAATTACAGGCAGAACAGGCGGAACGGGAGGGCGACTATGGACGCGTTGCAGAATTACGCTACGGAAAAATCAAGGAAGCGGAATCACAGCTTGCATCTTTCGAAGCGGAACTGAAAGAGCTCGATGCCACCAAGAGATTAATGAAGGAAGAAGTGGATGCAGAAGATATTGCGGAGATCGTTGCAAAATGGACCGGTATTCCTGTCGCGAAAATGCTCGAATCTGAGAAGATGAAATTATTGCGATTGGAAGATGAACTGCATAAGCGCGTGGTAGGGCAGGAGGAAGCGATTATTGCTGTTGCAGATGCGATCCGCAGAAGCCGCGCCGGATTACAGGATGCAAAAAAACCGATCGGCTCATTTATTTTTCTTGGCACCACCGGTGTGGGAAAAACAGAACTCGCAAAAGCCATCTCCGAATTTTTATTTAATGATGAACATGCGATGACGCGCATTGATATGAGTGAATACCAGGAGCGTCACAGTGTATCGCGGCTCATTGGTGCACCTCCGGGATATGTCGGGTATGACGAAGGCGGACAGTTAACGGAAGCCGTGCGGCGGAAACCGTATTCCGTTATTCTGCTCGATGAAATTGAAAAAGCACATCCGGACGTATTTAATATTTTACTGCAGGTGCTCGACGACGGACGCTTAACCGATAATAAAGGAAGAACAGTGGATTTTAAAAATTCCATTATTATCATGACCAGTAATATCGGTTCACATATTATTCAGGAAAGGTTTGAAGGTGTGACGGAAAAAAATCTTCTTGCTGTGAGTGAAACCACCAAGATCGAAGTGATGGAAATGCTGCGTAAAACCATTCGCCCTGAATTTCTAAACCGGATTGATGAGATCATTATGTTCAAACCGCTGATGCGTTCCGAAATAAAAGGGATCGTTGTGATCCAGCTGGAAGCGTTAAAGAAAATGCTGGCTGAGCGGGATATTACCCTTTCTTTTTCTGAACCAGTGATCGAATGGCTGGCCGAGGAAGGATTTGATCCGCAATTTGGTGCCCGCCCCCTCAAAAGGGTGATCCAGAAAGAGATCGTAAATGCACTCTCTAAAAAGATCCTTGCCGGGGAAGTGCATGCTGATGATATGATCGCTGTGGATGTATTCGACGGGAACGTGGTGTTCAGAAACGGGTGACAGAGGCAGATATACTTGCCCTGCGGGGTTTTCGGGACATATTAATGCAGCCCGGGCTGGTGTGGATTCCCTGTTCGCAACGGGTTTGAAATTTCCCGTTTCCTGCTTAGATTTGCACCACTAAACCGAGCACAATGGAAAATACAGAAAAACAAAAGTATAAGGTTAAACTGGATATGAAATGGTTTCTGGCAGGACTTGTCGCCACTGCTGTTTGTATTTGGATGGTATTATTCATGAGCCAGTTTTTCTGGATCGCACTTCCCTTCGTATTTACATTTCTCGCGAAATCGATCGACGCACTTTAATTTATTATTATCATACTTTAACGGGTGAGGACAGGTTGTCTTCACCCGTTTTTTTTATCTGATTGCCAAAGACACGGCCGGGAAAAAGTTATCGAATAAGCAAGAAATTGCACGCAGACAAAATCACCATTACCGGGCAGGTATCATCGTAACTTCCTGTGCATCATTCCGTGCAACTTTCCGCCGGTATATTTTTTCTGCAATAAATACCACTACTCCCGTTACCAGTGAAACTGCCCTCACTACGTCGAGTAATAATGCAGTAGCAAAACATTCGATAAAAAATTGTTTTCCTTTTTCGGCGCATACATTCAAAAATTTCTCGCGGGTAGAATAATAGGCAAAGAAAAAATACGGAAGGCCAAGTAATGCCACCGGGAAAATAATTCCCGCAACCAGCGAAAGACCGCAAAGGCAGGCGAGAAAAACAGCCACCTGGTCCGATTTTTTTGCATGCCGGTTGGAGGCGAGTTTAACTCTGGTGCCCAAGGCGAGTTTGATCGTGCGGACTCCCTTGTCGAAATCATTTTTAATGAGCGAGCGTAGCGTATAATCTTTCAGATGTTTCCCCAGCGCATCACTCACCGCATAAATGCTGTGCTGTGCTGCCGTAAGCCGTATACCGATCTCCGTATCCTCGCCGCCTTTTAATTTAAATGCATCTGAAAAGCCGCCAACCGCATGAAAGACATCTCCTTTTATGGCAGAATATGCGGTCCAGAATTCATTTTCGATCAGCCCTTTTTTTGCATAGGTCTCATGGATATAAATATTCTTGTAATACCGGAAGAACCGGTATCCCGGTAAATGCGTTGTGTAATTCCCGACGGCAGCATCAGAACGCCCGTTGAAGATCGGCAATACAAGTTTTTGCATAGATCCTTTTTCTATCAAAACATCAGCATCCACAAATACCAGAATTTTATCGCCACAATCCGCCGCGCCAAAATTCCTGGCTTCGCCTGCATTCAGCGGAGTGGTTAATACCACAACGTGCACGCGCGCATCATCGGGTGGAGTGAATTTACTTTTATAGGAAATGACCATCACCTCACTGCCGGGAAATGCATCCAGTTCTGTGAGAATATTGTCAAGACAGGAATTTAATTCCGGTCCGGCATGATACGCCGGAACCACCACGCGGATGGGCCGCTGACGGGGTTGGGAGAGTGGAAGAGCGTGTTGCATAAGAATGGTTTTTTAATACAAAAATGAGGATTGTATGAGGCTTTTAGCAGATATGATTTATGATTTTTGATAAATGAAAAATGAAAGATGAAAAATGAAAAGCGTTTTTTGGTGAATTGGAAATTTCTTTATGGGGTAAATTTTTTTATTTATTTTATCATTAATTTATTTCTTTTGCCGTGATAGGATTTTTTTTGATTCATGCTTTCTGTCATTTTCTCGTGTTGCGTGACTGCGGTATTTCAAATAGGTATCATGTATCAAGTATCAGGTATCGGGTATCAAGTATCAGGTATCAGGTATCGGGATTTGTTAATCGAATCGGCATATATAAGTTTCTTAAACAG
>CAYTFT010000032.1:0-12921 GCA_964437155.1 uncultured Chitinophagales bacterium
TTTATGATCATTTTCTTTCAGCCCCAGTTTTATCATTGCCTTATTTTTAATTCCTTTTGGCACGACAAAAAATGCGACTCCTACAATTGCGATCAGTACTCCGCCGATCACAAGGGTTCTTTTTAATCCTTTGGACATAATTGTGATTTTACTTTAAATGATAATTGTTAATCGGGTATATGCTGAAAAAATAATTTACATGTGATGCATCATGTGCTCCGGCATGGTCTGATTTAATTTAAACGACTGTCGGTTCATGATCTCAAAATCTTTTTGCCCTTCGGTGAGGTTAATAAAACTGTTGACAGGCAGATCTGTAAAAATTTGCTTTTCGTTTGGTCCCTGCCAGGTCACTTCCACTTGTTTAATGGCAATCGCTTTACCGATACCCGCTTCCAGTTGCATGCTGTTTACACCAAAACTTCCTCCGTTGCCAACAACCAGATAAATATCACGCATTACATTATCGCTATTCATCACGGTAATTTTTACACTTGAACCTATAGCACTTTTATTCGCTTTTGTACCCGTGAGCTGCAGCGTCACCCAGTTATTTTCCGGATGCCCCGGATTTTCATAGAATGCCCCCATAAATGCATCGCCTTCATAACCGCCGCCCATATCTTCATATACATCCTGATCGCCGTCGTTATCAATATCACCGAAACCGATACCGTGCCCTTTTTGTAAATGGCCAAATCCGCCCGAAGTAGTTACATCCTGAAATCCTTTTCCTTCATTATTACGAAACATTCTTTTCGGCACGAGTGAGGTATAATTGGGTGTTCCGGTTCCGCAATAAATATCCATCCATCCGTCGTTGTCGAGATCACCATAATTAAATCCCATTACCGTCATGGCTTTTTGCAGATGCATTTCTTTTGTTACATCTGAGAAGGTACCATCACCGTTATTTTTATATAATACAGAATATTCTCCCTTTACCGGTTTATGAAAATATTCAGCTGCATTATCATAATCACAATTATCGGCATCATAGGTTAGTATCATCAGATCCTGCCAGCCGTCATTATTATAATCGAAAAATCCGCAGGGAAAACTTTTGACAGGTTGCTGAATTCCTGCTTCTTTGGAAACATCTGTAAAGGAAATTTTTCCGTTATTTTTTCCCGTATCATTTCTGAATAAATAATTTGTAGTTCCCTGAGAAGAAATTACAACATCCATCCAGCCGTCATTATTAAAATCTCCTGCAACTACACCTTTTGAAAAACATAATACATCGATACCGGCTGCTTTCGCCACGTTGTTGAATTTCCCTTTTCCATCGCTGAGAAATAATTCACACGGATATTTTTCTGTATCGCGGCGCGTTTCATTTCCAAAAAAGATATCCAGCCAGCCATCGTTGTTGAAATCAGCAAATACTGCCGACTGTGTGGGATAGAGATGTGCAAATAATCCGGATTCGTATGTTACATCTGTAAAAGTACCATCGCCATTATTGCGTAATAGCGAAGCCGGTAATTTTCCGAAATCGTTCCACCAGGCGCCTCTTGGAATAAGTATATCCATTAAGCCGTCATTATTATAGTCTGCAGCTTTCAGATCAAGTCCGCCGGTTATGCCTTTGAGCATTGCAGAATCCGTCATATCCTTAAATGTGCCGTCACCGTTATTGATCATTAATTTGATCTGCTCATCCAGGAACCATCCGGAAGCGGCGATATCGAGGTTTCCATCATTATTAAAATCTTCGACGCAAACGCCTCCTGAACGGGTGAAAAAATCAACACCTAAATTCGATGCGATGTTCGGGAATTTCCCGATCTCATAATCTGACCGGAACGCTTCCGGATCAATTACATATTCCTGCGGCACTCCCTGCGGATATTGCCCGAGGTTCATATAAGCAACATTCATCAGGAATCTTGCAGTGAGATCGTCCGGATTTTCCTTCAGAATTTCTTTCCAGATCTCTACTGCTTTTATTGTAGGATCCTTCACAACATACCATGCGCTCTGTGCAATAGGAATAATACAGGATTCAGAAGTATGATTGCCGATGCAGTTCTTTTGTTCTCCCAGCCGCATATAAGCAACCGCCGACATAAATCTGATTGCATTCAGCATATCCCCTTTAACATTACCCTCCTTTGCTTTTGCCATCGCATCATTGTAACTCGCAATGGATTTTTCACTTTCCCCGGCAAACAACCATTCATCACCGATCATTTTTTTCCATTCCACATATTTCCCGGCATCCTTTGGAGCCGGTTTTCTCTCAAGGTCCTGCGCACGTGTTGAACTGGCAAATCGATTGCCCGGCTGTTTAAAATAGTTTGCATTACAATCTGCGAGATACTTTGCCATTGCCTGATTGGAAGGCAATGTGGTATCGTAAACGATGGTATTCTGCGCAAATTCTTTTTGTTTCTTTTCCTTGCCGCAACTTGCGAAAAATAATACAGCGAACAAGGTCAAAATTGGTAAACGGGTGATATATCTCATATTTATTTAAGTGATATTAACGAGCTGCAAAGGTATGCTGTTTGCACCCTAACTATTCAATGTTTCAAAAAGTTTTACAGTGTTTACAGGGAGTATGCGCAAAGGGCGGATGCTAAGCAGCATAGAGATTACAGCTTTTTTTCATTTACATTTTTTTTGAAAATAAGAACTGCAGGATTGTTATAAAATATGGCAAGGCGGAAATTACATCCCCGGGAACCGGAACAAATGGATACTCGCACACAACTGTTTTGCATCCATTTTACTTGTCGGAATCAATCTGTACAGGGATGCACAATGGCAATTTCAATAGCAGAATCAATTATTCTCTATCTTTCGCACAAAATTCAAGACATGTCCACAGCAACCCCCGACTTTAGCAAAGTAAAACGCGTAACCGTGCATACTCTGCAGGAAATGAAAGAGCAGGGAGTAAAAATTTCCATGCTTACTGCCTATGATTTTTCCATGGCGAGGATCTTCGATGATGCCGGGATCGATGTGTTGCTTGTGGGCGACAGTGCCAGTAATGTGATGGCCGGGCATGAAACCACACTCCCCATAACACTGGATCAGATGATCTACCACGCATCGAGCGTGGTGCGGGCAATTGACCGATGCCTCGTGGTAGTGGACCTGCCGTTTGGTTCCTACCAGGGGAATTCCAAGGTTGCGCTGGAATCGACAATAAGAATTATGAAGGAATCGGGCGCGCATGCCGTAAAACTTGAAGGTGGCAGGGAGGTAAAGGAATCCATTGAAAGAATATTATCCGCCGGTATTCCGGTAATGGGACATCTCGGACTTACACCCCAGTCGATCTATAAATTCGGGACGTATACGGTGCGGGCAACAGAGGAAGATGAAGCCGTGAAATTATATGAGGATGCCCTGCTGCTTGAAAAACTCGGGTGTTTTTCCATCGTTTTGGAAAAAATTCCTGCCACATTGGGTGAAAAGGTTGCACAAGCACTGCATGTTCCCCTCATTGGCATTGGAGCGGGAGGCGGTGTCGACGGTCAGGTGCTCGTAATGCATGATATGCTTGGGATCACGAAGGAGTTCAAACCCCGTTTTCTGCGGAGATACCTGAATCTGTATGATGAAATAAAATCCGGAGTAGGGAAATATATCACCGATGTGAAAAGCGGAGATTTCCCGAATGACAATGAAGAATATTGAAAGATGAAAGATGAGAGATGAGAAATGAGAATAGATCCTGACTACTACATTTCAGGAAGGAGATACAATTTCGGGGGTTGATTGGGAAGTTTTTTTTTGCTTTTACGGACAGTTTTTATCTGATATTATTTCTCAACAAAAATCTGCACACTCCCCCGCTCCGGTTTTTTACCGGGAATATCCCAGTCACCGTTATAATAAATATATTCCGGCACACGCAATCCGCTTATTGTTGCAAGCTTCACCTGCATTTGAACATCAAACGCAAATACACCGGCGTTATAACTCAATACATATTGCCGCGCCACAATATCCAGTGTCCGTTTATCGAACCAGGTAGTGAGTTCTTTTATCACCACATCCTCATTTTTTACATCTGCTTTTTTCTTCACTGTAAAAACATAACAGTCAATTCCTGTATCATACCTTTTCCGTGCAATGGAATAATCATAATAGGGAACCATCCTTTGATCGAAAATGGCCATTTTATTTTTAATGACCGGGATACCCTCTACAGGTTTTCCGGGATTAAAGATCAGCACTTTTAATTGCTCCTTGCGCTTTTCAAGATTATTATCCGCACCCAGATTATTATCCGTTTCGGCAATGCGGTTACAAATTGTATCATGATATAAAAAAATATAGGAAAACATTTTCGCAGTAAAATACCGCATCTGATCATCATCGTCAAAAAAATCCCCGTTCGTCACTTCAAAATTAAAATCCATCCAGCGGCAGTTATTTTCCACGTGCTGATACGTGCGGTTCGAATACATTGCCATACATAAATGCTCCTTGTCGAAAAAACGCGCTGTTGTTGAACCACTATATGATATGCGCCGTAAATTCTGAAATGCGGTATAAAACGAAGTATCATCCTCCACATACTGAATAAAATCCGCCACACTGAATCCTTCATTAACATCTTCTACCACAAAGGAATCCAGTGTCACAAGGGCAGGAAGATAGACTGTATCCGGCACCTGCGCCCGGGAAACAAGGACGCAGAAAATTAAAAACAGGCTACCGGGATATTTTTTAACTTTACCTGACATTCAACCGTAAAATTAATAAATATGCTCCGCAGGATATTTGCACCTTTTTTTATCTTATTTATTTCATCAGCATTCTTTCATTTACATGCTGCTACCCCGACCATCAGTGATTCGATCGATATTACACATACAACGATCATCCTGGATATTACCGATTACGGCGGACATACCATTTCCGGAAATGCAGTAATTACCTGTAAAGCAAAAGTGGATAATATCAATTCGATTCCATTAGACCTCCTTGCACTCACCGTTGATTCGGTGGTAAGTGAAACCGGAATTTTACTCACCTTTTCTCATGTGGGTGAATTATTGACGGTTGAAACAGAAAACATTTTGAATATTGGGGATTCGACAACATTTACCGTGTATTATGGAGGCGAACCGGATCTGGACGGGTCGTGGGGCGGATGGTACTGGAGTGGTGATTATTCGTATCAATTGGGTGTGGGCTTCGATGCCATTCCGCATAATTTCGGCAGAATATGGTTCCCCTGTTTTGATAATTTTATTGAGAGAAGCACTTTCCGTTATATCATTACTACTGCCGATGATAAAAAAGCATTTTGCGGCGGACTTCTTGAAAGTGAAACGGACAACGGGGACGGAACAATTACATGGATCTGGAATTGTATGCAAACCATCCCGAGTTATCTCGCGAGTGTTGCTGTTTGCAAATACGCAACTATCGATATGATATATCCGGGATTGGAACGGGATATTCCGGTACAAATCGGCGCAAAACCTGAGGACACTGCTGATGTGATCAGTTCATTCATAAATCTTTTTGATGCACTGGAAATTTTCGAAACAAAATATTTACCTTATCAATGGGATCGGGTTGGTTATTCCATCGTTCCCTTCAGCGGCGGAGCAATGGAACATGCCATGAATATTGCCTATCCGTTATTTGCCATAACAGGAACCACCACATGGGAGTCGGTTTATGTACATGAATTATCGCATCACTGGTGGGGAGACCTTATCACCACTTCGCGTGCAGAGGAAATGTGGATCAATGAGGGCTGGGCCGTTTATTCAGAACATTTATTTCAGGAATTTAAATATGGTGAAACGGCTTACCGGGATGTGGTGAAAGCAAACCAGACGAATGTATTGCATTATTGTGCTGCAAATGAGGATAATTATTATTACCCGATTTCCAATGTTCCGCAGGATCATACATATGGCTACACCACCTACCAGAAAGGCGCCGATGTTATTCATACATTGCGCGGTTATATGGGAGATGCGCTGTTTTTTGAATGTATCCAGTCTTTTCTCGAAACATATAAATTCAAGGCTGTAAGCGCTGCCGATTTTCGTGATCATCTCACTGCCTGCAGCGGCATTGATATGAACGATTTTTTTGACGGCTGGGTCTATCAGGCAGGATCACCGGGTTTTGAGATCGATGATATCGGCCGGAACGATTATAGTGCCATGGTCAATATCTGTATCCAGCAAAAATTAAATCATGCACCCGCCTATTGCAATAATGTCCCGCTCACCATTTCATTTTTTGATAACACATGGAATAAAGTTGCCTCTTATCCCGTAATGATGACCGGCGATAAAATGCAATTTTCACTTCCGGCAATTGAGGCGACGTATGCCATTATTGATTATGATGAAAAAATAAATGATGCGGTAACAGAAGATGAAGTACATATTCAGACAGCGGGCACTTATCATCTGGAAAATGGCCTCATGGATATTGATGTAACGGCGATGAGTGATTCCTTTTTTGTATATGCGCAACACCACTGGGTTGCTGCCGATAATTTTAAGACGGCGCATCCGGGCATTCATTTAAATACACAGCGATACTGGACCATCACTACAAATGCATCAGATGATATTGATGTGCTCGTTAAATTTTTATATAACGGTCAGGAAACATTAAGCGGAGGATATCTGGATAACGAATTTATCAGCAACCACGACGACAGCCTTGTGCTTTTTTATCGTGCAGGACCACAATATGAATGGACCCTATATCCTGATTATATATTAAATACCTGGGGCAGTGTAACAGATAAGCGCGGTGCGTTTGAACTGAGCAAATTACAATCCGGAGAATATGCATTCGGAATATATGACGCAACCATTGCCGATGCGCCGCTCGATATCACACAGGATTGTCCGGATGACCTCGAGATCGCACTTGCAGAAAACAATTTTATGAAAATATTTCCGGTGCCGGCGAATGATTTTATTTCGGTGCAGGTACAAAAACCATCCTCAGATCTGCAGATCAGAATTGTGAATATCAGCGGTGACACCGTTGGCGTTTTCCCAATTCATTATGCAACGCAATCCATTCCGGTAAAAAACCTGCCTTCCGGAACTTATCAACTCTATGTTGAAAACGCCCTGTTTGAGCGGATCGCAGCGCAAAAGATTATGATTATTCACTAATATTGCGCAAACATAATTTAATGCATAATATTACTGTGATTGGTGCAGGCACCATGGGAAACGGGATCGCCCATGTGTTTGCAATGAAAGGATTTAAAGTGCAGCTGGTCGATGTTTCGGAAACTGCTTTACAAAAAGCCATGCTGACTATTTCGTCGAATCTTGACAGAATGGTTGCCAAAGAAAAAATTACTTCCGCAGAGAAGGAAACCACGCTTGCAAATCTGTCTGCCCATACCTCATTAGAAAATTCAGCTAATGCGGATCTTGTTGTTGAAGCCGCAACGGAAAGAATTGATCTGAAATTAAAAATATTTACGGAGCTGGATCAGCTGTGTAAACCGGAGACGATCCTCGCTTCCAACACATCCTCTATTTCCATCACCAAAATTGCGTCTGTAACAAAGCGCGCCGATAAAATTATCGGCATGCATTTTATGAACCCGGTCCCGGTGATGAAACTCGTGGAAGTGATCCGTGGATATGCAACATCTGATGCCACTACTTCTCACATTATGGATCTCAGCAAACAACTGGATAAAATTCCTGTCGAGGTAAATGATTATCCCGGGTTTGTTGCCAACCGCATTTTGATGCCGATGATCAATGAGGCAATTTATTCCCTGTACGAAGGTGTTGCCGGTGTGCATGAAATTGATACCGTTATGAAACTGGGTATGGCACATCCGATGGGGCCATTACAATTAGCAGACTTTATCGGACTGGATGTTTGCCTCAGTATACTCAATGTTTTGCACCAGGGTTTTGGCAATCCGAAATATGCACCCTGTCCCCTGCTGGTAAATATGGTCACTGCCGGATTTCTCGGTGTAAAATCCGGTGAAGGGTTTTATCAGTATACAGCAGGCAATAAAGACCTGACAGTTGCATCACGGTTTAATCGCTAATTATAATTTCAATACGTATTCTATGACTCCAGTTTTTGCCAAAGCATATGCTACCAACGAAGTGCATTTTAATCTTGAAGATTGCGATGCGCGGGTTGAACCAAGAAAATTATTTATGGTAACGCCGACATATTACAATATTGTTGACGTGAAGAATGTGCATATGCAGGCACAACGCGGAACCATCAGCAGGGAAAAAGCAAATGTGCAATGGGATCAGTTACGCAATACGTATCTCGCGTTTAAAAATCAGAAATTTCTGGATGAAGTATATACGATCGAGGGCGTGGAAAGTCTGGAGGATATGGTGTTTTGTGCGAACCAGAGTTTTCCCTGGGTAATGTGGAACGGCGAGAAGATCGCATTGATGAGCAGAATGCGGCATGAAAACCGTCAGAATGAAATTCCGTATATCGAGGATTTTTATAAGGACCATGGATACAAAGTGCTTGAACTGCAAAGCAAATATCATTTTGAAGGTATGGGTGACCTCATTCCGCATCCCGGAAAAAGATTATTATATGGCGGTTACGGTTTCCGGAGTGAAAAGCAGGTGTATGATGAAATTTCCAGAACCCTGGATGCGCCTATTATTACACTTGAACTCATCAATGAACAGTTTTATCATCTGGATACCTGTTTCCTTCCGCTCAACCATACGGAAGTAATGATCGCACCGGATGCATTTACACCCGAATCATTGTCCATCATCCGGAAAATGTTCGAAGGCGTATATGAAATTCCTGAACATGAAGCAATGGAAGGGTTTGCATGCAATGCACATATTATTTACGGCGCCAACCGGCAAACTTCCGCAGCCATTATGCAACGGAACAATCCGGTCGCGCTGAATATTGTGCAGCAAAGCACCAACACGGTAATTGAATCCGATACTTCAGAATTCATGAAAAGCGGAGGCAGTAATTTTTGTTTAAAGATGATGGTGTATTGATATTTACAGGATCAACATGACAGTGAAAAGAAAATACAATAAATTGCATAAGACGCTCCAAAGGCGTCTTTTTTTATATTAAATTAAGTATGGTGGAACCGAAAAAATATTTCATAACGGGAATCGGAACAGATGTAGGGAAAACAGTTGCTTCCGCAATTATAACCGAGGCATTGCAGGCAGATTACTGGAAGCCTGTACAGGCAGGCGAACTGGCACATACCGATACGCATAAAGTGAAAGCGCTCGTCACAAACGAACGTTCTGTTTTTCATCCTGAAATTTACCGGTTGTCACAACCCATGTCACCGCATGCAGCTGCAACCATTGATGGCGAAGTGATCCGGCTATCGGATCTCCGGCTTCCCGAAACAAAAAATCATCTCATTATTGAAGGTGCAGGCGGAATGATGGTACCCCTGAATGAAAATGAACTGGTGATCGATATGATCATAAAATTTGAAGCCCCCGTTATTCTTGTTTCACGGAATTATCTCGGAAGCATCAATCATACTTTATTGTCTCTGGAAGTTTTACGGCAGAGAAATATTCGGGTTGCCGGAATCATTTTCAATGATGCAGGTAATACCGCCACCGAGGATGTGATCATTGCTTATTCCGGTGCAAAAGTGATCGGGCGTATTGCACACGAACATGTATGGAACCGCGATGTGGTTAAACAGTATGCCGATATATTTGCACCGAACTTAATGTAATTCATCGTGTCAAAGTATATCTGGCATCCGTTCACCCAAATGCGCACCGCCGCAGAACCGATCCAGATTGAGAGGGGATCAGGCGCGCTGTTGTTCGATGCAGAAGGTAACCGGTATATCGATGCCGTTTCGAGCTGGTGGACGAATTTACACGGACATGCACACCCGCATATTGCGGACAAAATTGCAGAGCAGGCAAAAATACTGGAGCATGTGATCTTTGCGGGATTTACACATTCCCCCGCAGAAACAATTGCTAAACGACTTATTGAAAATTACCTTCCCGGAAATATCACAAAAATATTTTTTTCGGATAACGGCTCCACCAGTGTGGAAGTCGCTATTAAAATGGCCATACAGTACTGGAAAAATACGGGCGAAGCAAAAAATAAAATTATCGCTTTCGAAAATGCATATCATGGCGACACATTCGGCAGCATGAGTGTAAGCGACAGAAGTGCATTTACGCAACCTTTCCATGCATACTTGTTTGAGGCAGAATCTATCCCTGTTCCGGTGAAGGAAAATGCAGAAGAAATATGCTTACAATTTGAAACACTTGCGCGATCCGAAAAAATTGCGGCATTTATATACGAACCGCTGATACAGGGAGCCGGTGGCATGCTGCAATATGCACCTGAACACCTTGAAGCACTTTTACAGATCGCTAAAAAATATGGGATTATCTGCATTGCCGATGAAGTAATGACAGGATTTTACCGGACCGGAAAATTCTTCGCATCCGACCATTGCGCAACAAAGCCGGATATAATGTGTCTGAGTAAAGGGCTCACAGGCGGCACTATGGCGCTTGGCATAACGGCCTGTGCGCAGTATATTTTTGATGCATTTTATTCCACCGATAAAATGAAAGCGCTTTATCATGGTCATTCATTTACTGCAAATCCTCTTGCCTGTGCTGCGGCGAATGCCAGTCTTGATCTGATTGAAGAACCGGGATTTACTGACCGGATCGCAAACATTGTATTACAACATCAAACATTCGCGGCACGCCTTTCAGCATACAGGAACATTGAAAATATCCGGCAATGCGGGACCATTATCGCTTTTGATTTTATTTCTGAAGGCGGCACGCAATATTTTAATTCCATTCGCGATTCGCTGTATAATTATTTTATCGGACACGGCGTATTGCTGCGGCCATTAGGCAATACGGTATATATAATGCCGCCGTATTGCATAACAGATAATGAACTGGAAAAAGTGTATGCTGTGATAGAGAATTTTCCGGCAAAAAAATAATCCGGGAAATCATCTTTTTAATGATCATCCCGGATTAATCATCTTATTACGGCTTAATAAGGAGCGCCTTCTGTTTGCATATGCTTAATCCCACTCAGGGTTCTTCTTTTCCAGAAACGACTGAATACCATATTTACAATCATCCGTTGCCCGTGCCCTTGCATTTATCTCCGCAGCGATCCCTAATGCTTCCTCCAGCGACAGTTCCTGCACGCGCGCGATCATTTTTTTTGTTGCAGCAAGTGATGCCCTGCTTGTTTCCCGGATAAGTTTTTCGCAAAATTGATGCACATGGTTATTCATTTCATCTTTTCCGATAACTGCATTGATCAGACCAAACTCTTTTGCCTGTTGTGCTGAAATGATCTCGCCTGTCATCAATAATTCTTTCGCGTTGCGCTCACTTATTTTACGCAGGAGAAATACCATTACGATTGCAGGAACAAATCCGATCTTAACTTCCGTATATCCGAATTGCGCTTCGGGAACGGCGAAGGAAAAATCACATACTGCAGCGAGACCACATCCGCCTGCGATGGCGTGCCCTTCAATTTTTGCGATGACGGGTTTTGTATGTGTATAGATCTGCTTATACAGTTGCATGAGATGCGCCGAGTCTTCGAGATTTTCAGTATACGTATTTTGCTGCAGTGATTGCAGATAGGCAAGATCTGCACCCGCACTGAAAACCGGCCCCTCACCTGCCAGAACGATCACTTTCACAAGTGTATCGTTCTCCGCTGCTGCAAAAGCCTGCTGCAGATCATTTACCAGTTGTGCATTGAACGCATTGCGCTTTTCGGGGCGGTTCAGCGTAATCGTGCAAACTTTGTCTGCGATAGTGTATCGGATGGTTTCAAACTGCATAATGCTTTTTCAAAAATCAACTTTGTAATAGAACAAAGGTAAAAATCCCAGTTGATATTCTTCCTTTACAGGACTTGCTGTGGGATCAGCAGGATTTGGAGCATAGGTAAGTCCGAGGATGTTTTGCGTATTTAAAATATTGACCAGGTCCAGGGCAAATTCATGGGTCACAGAATTTTTCTTCGAATTAATTCTGTACGCAACCTTAAGGTCGAGGCGGAAATAATTTTTCAGTTGCAGCGTATTGGTGAGCGAATCAATGTATATCAGTTCTTTTGCCGCAATGGTGGCTGCAGTATCTACGGGTGTTGCCAGTTTTCCTCCTGCATAGGTAATTTTAATTCCGGAAGTCAGCACATTTTTTTCGTTGATCGAATATTCATAACCACCGAGAAGATTTGCCGCATAGGTACCGTTGAAGTCTGTTTTACGCTCAACACCATCACTTCCAACATAGCGGGAGTCATATAATGATCCTGTTGCAAGCACAAAAAAATGATTTGCATAAAATTTCTCGAGTGTGATCTCCACACCATAATTTTTCCCTGTTCCCGAATTCACGAGTGAATCAGGAAAGAAGCGGGAGAATCCACTTCCTTCATTTGCAAGTGAAAATGCAGATGGTTTCTTTTCCACCGGCTCATCATAGAGATATTGGTAGTAGGCTTCGAGCTTAAGCCGGAAATACCGGTTAAAGGCAAGGTCATATCCCAGAACATTATGAAAACTGCGGATAAGTCCCACTCCTTCATTAATAAGATTGTAAGATCCGTCGGGTTGCAACTGGCGATAGGTATACTGGTAAGAAGGGAGCATCTGGCTATGCAATCCGGTGCCAAAACTCAGGGAGGATTTATCGGTGAGGGAATATTTCAATCCTGCCCGCGGTTCAAGGGCAATGGAATTCGAATTAATCGTAAAATCCTGTGCATGTAAACCGCCGTTAATCACCAGATCATTATTTACTTTATACTTCCACTGAAAGTATGCCTGCAGTAAATAAGCATTGTCGTTATATGCATATCTGTTTTCAAACTGCCAGGTAAACAAATTCAGATTGGAATCAATATGATTATAATTATATT
>CAYTFT010000033.1:0-12870 GCA_964437155.1 uncultured Chitinophagales bacterium
AATTGCATCGGGATCCAGCCTGGAAGCGTAAAAAGATCCATACACAGCCGTGTCGACAAGCGGATGCCGTTCACAAAACAGTAGTGATGATCTTTCTGATAATACTTCCGCAAGTTTTACAAAAAGCGACATAGATGCAAATAAGGATAAAGCCTTTAACCCGTGCAGATTTTCAGCGCCGGCAATTTCTGCTATCCGGTTCACACAACAAGAAGCATTATATAATGCAGAATGAGCTCTGAATTTATCTGTTTCGATGGCGGGCACCCGGATAAAATCCGCATGTTGTGTATCACATGCTTTTTCCAGCCTTGCAAGGAGGGTACTCTTTCCCGAACCATCGGGACCTGTGATCAGGATCATTTGCATATTGCTGCAATTAAGGTACGTGCAGATTCGGCAATAACATCGATCTGTAATCGGGCGTCGAGTGCAACAACATTATCCATGTGCAACAATTTCCATGTTTTTTGCACTTCCATTTGAAAGGCAATGAAGGATGCTGCATCAGGCGTTACAGCTAATCCGCATTCGTAGCGTGTCAGTTTTTTCTTACGTGCTGCTGCGGCATGTGCATCCAGCTCAAGAAATAAGGTTAATGCCGGGGTATTAAAAAAGCCGGCAAGCATTTCTGCAAGTTTATGGTCGGCGCCCAATGTGATCTCGCTCGCAAAATATTTATAATAATAACTGTTCCAGAGAATTATTTTTTTTCCGGAATTTTCAGCTCTGTCGCACGCGAACTGCAATGCATGTGTGAGAAAAAGCAACCGGGCATTCGGAGTGAGTGCACACAGGTAATTATCAATTGCCGTTTTATCTCCAAGCGGAAGTCCGGCGTTCCCGCTCAGAATATCCCAGATCCCGGCAACATGAACATCCTGTAATGACTTGCATACATTAGCGATCAAAGTAGATTTGCCGGCACCATCCGGACCTGTTATACAAATCAGCCGGCTCATTTATTCAATATTTTTAATCGCATGCTCAATCGCTTTTGGATCAATTCCCCTTTTCCTTAAATAATCAAAATAGGATTCACTTTTAAAAATATAATTTTTAATGGAGAATAAGGTGTCAAAAAATAATTTTAAAAAAAGAAGAATGGTGAATTTCCATCCGATCTCCTGTGCAATAAGGGAAAAGGTATAACCGGGTGCTTTGATCCTCGCCATCAGCTTCTGCACACCTGTACCAAATGGATAGCAGTCTGAAAGCTTGAATGCGATCTCTGCTTTCGGAATAAATAACATCCGCAACAGCCTTCCAAATAGATAAATGCGTTTATGGAAAACGGGAAACAGGTTAAAATAGATCACGGTTTTTTCAATGTCCTGAAAATAATCATTATAGGAGCATTGGAAATCTCCTGTTTTTTGTTGCACCAGTATTCGTTTGTGCAGACGGCGCATGATAAAACTGCTGTTATTAACGCGAAGATGCGGGGTGAGTTCGTTGATGCCCGGCATACAAATATCTGCCAGTGTAATTGTGAATGCGGCTTTTTCGGCAGCGCCCGTTTTTTGTATCAGTGATGCAGCTGTTTTTATATCCGGCTTATGCATCAAAAGAAGATTATATACATCCATGCAATCGCGGATACCACATTTATAAATTCCCATATGGAGAATAAGATGCAGCAGATTGAAGGAAGGCGATAACTGTCGCACTTCAATTCCCTCAAACTGGAATGGCAGGGATGTGCGCCAGGCTTCATCAATATCAACGGCGTATCCGGCAGTGGGAGATTTAAGTCCCCATTGCGAGCCTACGATGCAGTGTAGATCCGGACTGATAAACGACATGCCGACATGACTGAATTTGGCTGCTTTCTCCTTTTCACCACTCCATCCGAATCCAAGCGGGATAAATCCCAAACGGAGGTAGATCTGCTGAATTCTGTCCCAGTCCCCGCGATGAATCAGTATATCAAAGTCGTTCATTTTTTTATATCCGATATCACCATACACAGTGGATGCGAAGGCGTTACCCTTCAGAATAATTACTTCAATGTTTTCTTCTTTGAATTGCTGAAGAAATTTTCGGGCAACACTATTGCGCAGCCGGTTCTGCTGCAGCACTTTATTGTATTGTTCTTCAAACTGATCCTGCACTCCTTTAGAAAATTTGTCGAGTAATTTGTATTTACGACAATGCATAAAAATTACCGGAGCCAGTTTCCACCTGCGGCAATATTCAAAAAATAGCTGCTGTGTATCTTCTGATCGGCATACATGTGAAATATTTTCTTCAGCTTCCTGCAATTCGCTATTGCTCAACCTCACGGAAGAGAGCAGGCAAGCTGTTCTGAAATTAATTTCAATCATGGAGTTTGATTATTGTTCCGGTACTTCCATCCATTTCGTACAAAGATCCTTCTTCGGCAAGTTTCAATATCCCTTTTGCGCCAACAATACTGGGTATACCCATTTCACGGCAAAGGATCGCTGTATGGCTCAGTAAATTACCGCGTTCTGAAATAAGGCCGGCAGCCTGTGCAAATAATTGCAGCCGCCCGGGCTCAAAGTAAGCGGACACGAGAATTTTTCCCGCATCTGCCGGGTCCCAAGTATCCGAATCCTGAATTACTTTCAGCATTCCTCTTACCCGCCCGCTGCAGCAACCTGTTCCTTTGATCATGCCGGGAACCGATGTATTTATTGCCGGGTAAACCGGAATAAATCCTTTATCCGTTTCGTAGTACCGGTTGGGCGGTTCCTGTTGTGCATATTGCGCATATTGCGTCTTCCTTTCACGAATAAGCTGTTTGTAATTTTCACTGCGTGCAGTATTTTTTATTTCTTCAAAAGTCAAATACAGACTGTCTCTTTTATTTTCTATCAGTTTTTCAGCATATAATGTATCATCGATCACCCGCAATATTTTCCTCAATTTCCCGAAGGACCGAGTGCGCATGAACCGGTAATTTTCACGGTCGCGGATCCTTGCAATGGTATGCGTTGTCAGCAATAGCAAAAACCATCTCTTTACGGGCCGGTATGGATACACTTCCCGCAGAATTTTTTTGTAGTCAAAAGGAGGATGCGATGCAACAGATATCTTCCCAGTAGAGTTTTTCTTTAAATAGGCAATAAAGAGTAAGGGATTTTCTTTGTAATTAGTGGTTTCAATTCTGAGTTCACCTGCTTCGCTGCGTTCTCCGTATTCAGATATATAGTGCATGATCCTTTTATTGCAATCAGGATATTGCTGAGGCAGAACAGTAATAATTTTTTCCGGTGATTCTTCATTGAACAACCTGCATAATCCGGGATCGGATTGAATCATTATCAGTAATGACTGAAATTCCTGTACGATGCGCACCGAGATCACATCACCACGTGCATATAGCAGATCATTCACAAAATTTGGATAACGGACAGCGATCACCGAATGCTGTATCCTGTTCCTGAGCGTGTTGTAAAAAAGCACAGTGAAAAACCCGTTCAGCAGGGGAGCCGACCAGTTGGCAGTTGCATCATCTGTAATTTTATCCAGCCGCGCAACGAGTGCCGGAAGACTGCTGTTTTCAAACTGGTCGTCTTGATTCTCCTCCATAAATTGGTTGAAATACGCAAGGTATTTAGTTCGGATCCTTTTAAAGGAGAAAAAGGAAAGGAGCAGATTGCCGGTGATCCTGATTTTTTCAAGGAATGTTACCTGTATACTATCTTCCAGATAGGTAACTGGTTCCATTCCCCAGAGATCTGTAAGTGCCCGGCTTATTTTTTTTCCTCCGGGTAATTGTCTCACCATGCGTTGCCACGCGGTGATATTATAATATATAACTCCATTAATTCCGCCCGACATCCGGGAAAGTAAATGCTGATTATGTTCCTGCAACCTTTTGCTGTATCCCAGAAATTGTTGGAGCCCTCCATACGCCCTTTCCATGGAAACAGAAATTACGGAAATACTGAGCGGTAATGTGATTCCCGGATAATTACTTTCAGCATGCGTATTATCCCAATAGGCAATAATATTTTTTCTCCCCGAGGTTACCGGCCTTACCTGCAGCCAGAATATGCTGTCACCCTTTATTGCAAATTCTATATCAACAGGTATTTTTTTTAATGCACTGAGCCTGCGTATTCCGTTCAGCAGATCCTGCAATATAATTGAAAGGGATTTTTTTATTGTTTCACCGGGAACCGTTATAAAAGCATCATCTCCCGGATGCAATTGTCCGGTATAATTATCTTCCGGATTGTTGTATTCAATTTTACTTCCGTTTATTGTCACGAGGAAGGCATCCACTTTTCCGCTCACAAGATTTTCACCTGTACCGGGAACAACATTGATATGGATGGTATCATCCTCCGTGTTTTCGGGATTATGCGAAAAAGCCACTCCGGCATAATCAGGTTCAACCATTTCCTGGATGATTATCCCATATTTATTGATCTGTTTTTCTGCTGTATCCGTGGAAAATTTTTGCAGCGAAGCCGCTACTTTTTGTATTGCATCAGAAAGCGTCTGCGGATGCACATGCGTTATTGTTTTGAAAAAACCGGCAAAAGAAAATTCTGTTCCGTCTTCCACAGAAGCACTCGACCGCACTGCCCAGAGGGAGTCAGATGCTATTCCCTGATCAGCAATCCAAACCTGCATGCTGGTTGCAAAGTTGGCAGGATCGTGCATCATCTTTTGAATTCCCGGGTAGGGGAGAACGTAAAAGCGTGGAACATTAAATCCATATTGCTGCAATAAAAGCAGTCCTCTTGCCTTTTCACCGATCTCATCAGAAACGGGATCTATTTTATGGCTTTCCAAAATCGCAGGCATACAGCAAATCCGGTAACGGCTAAATTATCAAAACAGAAATTAAAAAAGCTGATATGTACTATAAATTGTATACTTTCATATTGGGTATTGACATGACCATAATTATCACCGGAGCTACAGGTTCTTTAGGAGCATCACTCGTTCGTTATTTTTCTGCAAAAGGACATAACGTCATCGCCAGTGGAAGAGATGCAACACCACCACCGGCACTTATGCAGTATGCAACCTATTTTCCTGCAGATATACGGAAGCCTTTTACATTTCCAGAAGCGGATATTTGTATTCATACTGCGGCCCTTTCGGATGATAAGGCGAGCTACAGAGATTTATATACGCCGAATGTACTTGGGACAAAAAATGTTGCTGAAGCTGCATCCCATTGCAGGATGTTTATTCAAATTTCTTCCTCCTCTGTGTATTTACCCGAAAATTTTCCGATCACAGAAGAGCTTGCAGGCAGGCAGAATAACAAAAAACTTTCCTCCTACGGCAGGTCTAAGCTGGAAGCGGAAGAAATATTAGGTGCAACAAGTAAACATGAAACCTGTTTTGTATTGCGACCCCGTGCTTTTTATGGTCCCGGCGACCGCGTGATCCTTCCCAGATTGTTGAAACTGATACCAAATGGCGAATTCAGAAGGCCCGGAAAAATGAATAATGCCGTCAGTCTCACACACTATGATAATTTTAATGCAGCAGTGGAACTCTGCGTGAACAGTAACATAAAAGGCAATCATATTTTCAACGTAACGGACAAACAAACGTATATTCTTTCCGATGTCATCCGTAAAATCGCCACAGAATTATACGGCCGGCCACCGGTTGAAAAAGAAATTCCAATATATGTACTGCAATTGCTTTCCTTTTTGCATATTGGTGGAATTACACCTTTGCTTGTGCGTTCATTCACAAAAAACATGGTGCTGGATATTACAAAATTTGAAAATGCAACCGGATACAAACCTGTTACAGATCTGGACAATGCCTTATCCGGCCTCGGCAACTGGGTGCGATCGGTTGGCGGCGCAGAAGCGATCAGAAGCGGTGACCGTAAATTTGCATGGATGTGATCACCGGTAATTACGAATTATAGATATGTTCAGAGAACCGTTGAAATGGATATATGCAACACTGGGGATGTTATTTCTGATATTATCCTATTTCGGCATAATTATGCCCGGGGTGCCGGCCATCCCATTTATTTTTCTTGCAGCTTTTTTCTTCACCTTCAGCTCGAAAAAGTTGTATAATGTAATGTTACGGCAACGGTTGATCGGAAATGTGCTGCGTGCATTTTCCTCTGCTCGCAGCAAACGGCGATATGTATTATTTGTGATCTCCCAGTTATGGGTATCCATTATTGTTGCATTGATACTTTTTGTAAAACATACAGAAATGATCCTGCTATTGATCGCAGCGGGAATCATTTTTAGTTTATTGTTGTACAGGCTGATGATGCGTACAGATCTGAAGGCGCCTTCAGATGATGCAGAAAATTAATTATTCGGATTTGCCGAACATCCCCATTATCTCCTCACTTACTCCGACAGAACTGAATCCGCCATCGTGAAAAAGATTTTGCATGGTGATCATGCGGCTCAGTTCCGAAAACATAAAAATGCAATAATCGGCACATGCATCGGCAGATGCATTTCCCAACGGCGACATTTTATCGGCATAATTGAAGAAGGCATCAAAACCGGATACGCCACTTCCCGCTGTGGTCCAGGTTGGAGATTGCGATATCGTATTCACACGCACTTTTCTGAATTTACCATAATGGTATCCGAAACTTCTTGCAATACTCTCGAGGGTGGATTTGGCTTCCGCCATATCACTATAGCTCGGGAAGGTGCGTTGTGCAGCGATATAGGTGAGTCCTAATACACTTCCCCATTCGCTTATCGCATCTTTTTTATAGGCAGTTTGTAATATTTTATGAAAGCTGACGGCTGAAACGTCCAGTGTTTTCATCAGAAACTCATAGCTGAGGTCTGTGTAGGCGCGACTTTTCCTGACATTCGGGCTCATGCCGATGGAATGCAGGATAAAATCTATTTTCCCGCCGAGGATCTCCACCGATTTGTCGATCAGGTTTTCCAGGTCTTCCATCAGTGTTGCATCAGCAGGAATGATCGTAGCATTACATTTCTCTGCAAGCTGATGGATGGCGCCCATCCGCATAGCGATGGGTGCATTGGTGAGGGTGAAGGTGGCGCCTTCTTCAAAACACTTTTCGGCTACCTTCCATGCAATGGAGCTATCGTCTAATGCGCCAAAAATAATTCCTCTTTTTCCTTTTAAAAGTTGATGTGCCATACACGAATAAAAATTGCTGAACGGCTGCGAAAATACGAAGTTTTGAATTGTTTATTGCCGGATACGCTTGCGCAGCTTTTTGTCGCGCCTTTTATCATACGCAACCTTTGTATACTTATCACTCAGCATGAGAAAGGCGGCTTGTTGTTCTTCCTTGGTGGAGGGCGTATCTGAAATGCTGTAGCTGCCTTTCTGGGATATATCGGTGAGAACGCGCTTTTTAAAAATGTACCTGCCCGTATAATTCGCCTTGATGGTATCGGCATTCAACGGAGGATCGGCCATTGCATTATATAGTTTCTGCGTTTCAATAATGAGCGTAAGAGTGTCATGCCAGTAATAATAATCACGTGTCACATCACCGAAATTGAACCCGAACCAGGTTTCGATCTTTGCCAGTGAATCATTTTTAAAATATGCCTTGAGGGTTGCGCCCCGCTCCGGCATCGATTGCACAAATGAAGTATCGCTGAGCAGAATATAATAATTGCGCCGGCTTTTCAGCTTGCTGGTCTGACTGAAAACGTGTGTCCCAACGGACAGGATGAGGAGGAAAAGAACAATTCTTTTCATTCGGTGTTTTGCCTGTAAAGTTAATTGATAAATCATTATAGTGCAGTAATTTTGCGGTATGGCAGATACTCGGGAAATGGCTTCCGGCAATGGGAAGTACATCAACCCTTTCATTATTGTAGTTAATTTTCTGATGGCGGGCATCGTTGTCCTTTTTTTCGCCCTTTCCTACGGGTATATTTTTACAATGGGATCCAACTGGATCGAATTTAAACTCCCGAAAGTTTTCTGGATCAGCACCGCCGCAATTCTGCTTGTCAGCTATTATTTAAAACGTGCATTGCGGTATTTTGATCGGGATGATCCTGCAGGTTTAAAACGCACACTTATCATTTCACTTGTATTCGCTGCATTTTTTATTTATTGTCAATGGGTGGGATGGACATCTCTTTACCGCGAAGGAAAAACGTTGCAGATTTCACCGTCCGTCAGTTATCTTTATTTACTTACCGGCTTACACGCTGTGCATGTTTTGGCGGGAATCGTTTTTTTGGGTGTTGCTGTTTTCAGGGGATTTCGTAACACGAAGGATCAGGTGCGCACGCTGCTGTTTTTTTCTGATCCACTGAAACGTGCACGTTTAAAAATGTTATGCACCTACTGGCATACGATCGATTTTCTCTGGATCTATATTTTTCTTGCTTTTCTTTTCAAGCATGCATAAAAAAAACCCCTCTGACGAGATCAGAGAGGTTTGTTTCACTCCTTAACCAACTTATTACTCTTTTATTTTACGATGTTTCTTTTGCAGTTTGTGCTTTGCCTCCAGTTTACTGTCTGCATGCGCCTTAATCTGTTCCTTGTGGTCATAGACATCGGCTTTTGTCGGATGTGAGGCATGTGCATGATGTTGCGCCTGAATATGTTTTTTTACTGCCTGATGACTGTCTGCCTTCGCATTTATTTTACTGTTAGCAGGATGCAGATTTTCTTTGTTTGCAGCATCTGATTTTACGGCTGTGGATGTTGCTCCGCGCGCCCCGGTATTTTTAATCATCGTGGCTTTTCTTTCGCTGGCAGGTGCCGCTTTGATCTTTGCATGTTTCTGATCTTTAATGGAAGCATCGGCAGACTGTGCATAAAGGTTGCCTGCACTTAAGCCGGCAAGCACTGCGAGGGTGAAAAGTAGTTTCTTCATATTCGTCGGATTTTGTTTTAATTTTAATAAAAGTGATTTTGCTAAAACCGTGCCAGCGGAAACATATTATCAATTCTTAACTTTTGGACCGGATCGGTCAGCCGATGGGTACACCTGTAAAGATCGGAAGCGGAATCGGGAATCCCATTTTATTTTTGCCCTCCGGTAATTACTTTTGCACCGCAATCAATGCGGGATGTAGCTCAGCCCGGTAGAGCACACGTCTGGGGGGCGTGGGGTCGCAGGTTCAAATCTTGTCATCCCGACAATGCAAATAAAGCTGCCAGTGTGCAGCTTTATTTGTTGAGGGAAGGCGTTAATCTTTATTAATATACATTTGCAACGGACCGAACGCATACTAAAAGATCGCCAGGTTCGGTTAAATCACAACAGCCACAACATGAATTTTGTATACCCGGCATTTTTATTCGGCTTATTTGCACTAGCCATTCCGGTGATCATACATCTGTTCAACTTCCGTCGGTTCAGAACTATCTATTTCACCAATGTCAGGTTCCTGAAAAATATTCAGGAGGAAACAGCTACCCGAAACCGGCTGAAACATTTGCTTATCCTTGCCTCCCGGTTACTGGCATTAACCTTTCTGGTGCTCGCATTCGCACAACCCTTTATTCCCTCGCGCCAATCTGCCGGTAAACCACTGCAAAAGGCCGTTGGTATTTATATAGATAATTCATTCAGCATGGAAGCAGCCGAAAATGAGGAACAATTAATAGATATCGCGAAACGCAAAGCAGAGGAGATCGTCAACGGATATTCCGTGGATGATAAATTTCAGTTGCTCACCAACGATATGGAGGCAAAACACCAGCGCCTGCTCAGCAAGGATGAAATGTTGCAGATGATCCGCGAAGTGCAGATCAGCCCGGAGGTGCGGCCCCTTAACGAAATATTCAAAAGGCAAAAAGATATTTTGAACCGTGAAGGCGACAAGGTGGGGAAATTTGTCTACGAACTGAGTGATTTCCAGAAAAATGCCGGCCTGCTCGAAAATGATACTGCCTTTCAGATCGGAATAATTCCGGTAACCGGTTCCGAAAAAAGAAATCTCACGATCGATTCGGTTTGGTTCACCACTCCGGTGCAAATGCTTGATCAGCCTTCGGGATTATGCATCAGGATAAAGAATTACGGAGAAGAGGAAATCAGCAACGCACCTGTAACATTAAAACTGAACGGACAAATCAAATCACTTGCAGATGTTTCTATTCCCGCGAACAGCGAAATAACAGATACACTTTCCTTCACAGTGAATGCCCCCGGATGGTACAACGGAGAACTGAGCATTAAAGATTATCCGGTTACATTCGATGATGTTTTTTATTTCAGCTTTAAACCCCTGAGTAACATACCGGTTTTATCCATCGACGGAAATAATAAAAATGATTTTATTGAAACACTGTATGGCAGAAATACACTATTTGCGCTGCAGCACAATCCCGCCGAATTAATTGAATTCAGTAATATCGATACTTATGACCTGATCATCCTGAATGAGGTGCGGTCCATTTCAGGCGGACTTTCCCGTGCATTGACTGACCAGCTTGCGCGCGGTTGCAATGTTGTGATTTTTCCTTCACCCGATGCGGATGTGCAATCACTGAATGCTTTTCTGAAAAATAATAATGCCGGGGAATATGGAAATTATGTTTCCCGGAAAAGAAATGTAACGGAATTTAATACGCAGCTCCCGCTTGTTGCAGATGTATTTGAAAAAATACCAAAGAATCTCGCATTGCCCTATGCCGATAAAAGTTTTGAGATTAATGCATTTTCACATACACTCGAAGAACGCATCCTGACATTTTCTGATGGTAAACCCATGATGGCTCGATACCCGACTGATAAGGGCGCCATTTATTTAAGTGCAGTACCGCTCGACAGAACCATTACAGATCTTCCTGTGCAGGGCGGATTATTCGTTCCGCTGATGTATAAGATCGCCATCACCACACAAAAAAAATCTGCCTTGTATGCAACAATTGGTGAAGCGCGCTGGATCGCCCTTACTGATGTATTCATAAAGGGCGACGAAACATTAAAAGTGAAAAGCGCAGATAATGAATTTATTCCCGAAGTGCGGAAAACCGGTATAGCAACCGAGGTTAATCTGAGTGCTTATACAGATAAAGCAGGTATTTATTCAATTGAATCCGGAAATGCGCAGCAAACCGAACAGTCAATCGCGCTTAATTATGACCGCAGTGAATCAAACCTGACATTTTATTCGAATGATGCCTTGAAGGATGAATACAATATGCCGAATTTCATGATCATGGATAATATCAACCGCGACCTTTCCACAGTGGTTACCACGCTCAATGAAGGAACACCCCTCTGGAAATTTTGTATTATATTTGTCCTTATATTCCTTGCAGCTGAGATCCTATTGATACGCCTGCTGCCCTAGTAAAATCATACTATGCACTGTATTCTACAGGGAGTCAAGATCATAGACCCGGCCTCGCCTCACCACCAGAAAGTTAAAGATATTCGTATTGCCGACGGACGCATCACCGAAATCGGAAATGACCTCACTGCTGCCGGCGAACAAATATTCGATTTTAAAGGAAAATGTATTTCACCCGGCTGGATGGATATGTTATGCGGATTCGGCGATCCCGGGCATGAATATAAAGAGTCGTTGTCCAGCGGACTGGATGCAGCGGCTGCAGGTGGATTCACAGGCGTTTGCCTTTTGCCGAATACCGAGCCAACACTGCATTCGAAATCAGAAATAGAATATATTCTCAATCAGTCGAAAGGAAATATCGTAACCGTTTTTCCTTATGGTGCGGTCACAAAAAACAGAAACGGAAAAGACCTCACCGAAATGTATGATATGCATGCAGCAGGTGCAGTGGCATTTACAGATGCAGATCACGCAATAAGCGATGACGGGATTTTGTTGCGCAGTCTCCAGTATGTGCGTTCCATAAACGGTGTGATCATCGATATTCCGAATAATCATTCGATTGTAGGTAATGCAGGCGTGAATGAAGGAATGATGAGTGTGCAACTGGGCATGTATGGCATTCCCGCTGTACTCGAAGAATTGCAGGTGATACGCGATATCAAATTAGCAGAATATACGCAATCAAAATTGCATATCGGACTTATTTCTTCAGCGATTTCATTACCACATATCCGCGAAGCGAAAAAGAAGGGAATTCAAGTTACCGCAGGTGTAAGTGCTTACCAGTTATTTTTTGACGAAACGGAATTACACGATTACAATACACATTTTAAAGTAAATCCTCCGCTGCGCACGAAAGCCGACAGAGATACACTTATCGCAGCTGTGGCAGATGGCACAATCGATGTTATCTGCAGTAATCATTTACCACATGAAACCGATTCAAAAGATGTTGAATTTGAATATGCAGCATTCGGAATGGAAAGTCTCGAAGCAGTGTTTGGTGCAATTGTCTCTGCTGCAAGCGGACAATTAAGCATGGAAAAAATAATTGAAACGATTGCGATCAATCCGCGAAAAATTCTGGGCATGGAAATGCCGGCCATTCGTGAACAGGCTGTAGTTGATATTACTGTTTTTGATGCAGATATTGTATGGACATTCGGTAAGGAGAATATCCGGTCAGCATCCTTTAATTCGGGATTTATCGGCAGAACATTGAAAGGAAAACCTGTTGCAATTCTGCACAAAGATCAGATTAAAAGGTTTTGATATGGAAGAAATACTCGATCAGCAAAAACAAAATGACGATCTCCCGGAACCAAAACAGGGATCAAGATCAGGCATTGTTTTTCGGAATGCGGTAGTGTTTACCCTGCTACTCATTATCATCCTGTTGCTCACGCATATGATGCGCGACACCATGATGAAATATAATCAGCAGATCGCATGGATCGAATATTTACTGACGATCGTTGCTATCATTATTACACAACTCGAAATAAGAAGGCAATCTCCCAGTGGTACTTTACCGTTTTCCCGTGCATGGGGGTCAGGGATGATGTTCATTGTTCTTGTTGCAATAATGTTTTCCGTTTTTACATTGATATTTTATTTA
>CAYTFT010000034.1:0-12676 GCA_964437155.1 uncultured Chitinophagales bacterium
CGCAAAGAATTCATCGGCATGGTGAAAACGTTTACGGGTTTTGCGCAACAGAAGTAAAACATCGAGATCTCAATGGGAGATTATTAATGTGGCCGGCATGTTTTTGCCGGCCATCATTATTTTATGCGGACTGTGAAAAACACAGGACACCGCCCCGATATTTATTCATAAACCATGTGCAAATTACTGGCGGATTGGCGGGGACGCCAACCGCGGAGGAAAATTATCCCGGGGCTGGCATCCCCGCCAATCCTCAATTATCCTGCTCCTGTATAATCCATTTTGTGGTTGGTGAACTATGCATCGGCCGCAGTTCGGGAGAGATCACTCATACACTTGTCGATTTTTTCAAATGCAAACCGGAAACCCGCATCCGCTATTTTTTTACTGCTGACATTCTGATCAGTCAGAACGGCATCTGCCATTTCTCCCAAATATAATTTCAAAGAAAATGCGGGTACAGGTATCAGAAAATAAAAGCGGTGTTTTACTTTTCTGATCTGCTGCATCAATTCCCTCTGCGATACAGGAAAAGGAGCAGTAGCGTTAAAAATACCTTCAACAGGATGTTGCATGGCAAACAATATCATTCTGCACACATCATGGATATGTATCCATGCATATGTCTGCCTGCCGGTGCCTAAAACAGGAAGTACCCGGAACCATTCGGTCATAAGTAATTCCTTTAATGCACCACCTCTATTTGATAAAACTATGCCGATGCGCAAACGCACCAGTCGAATATGCAATTGTGCGAATGCTGATGTTGCTTCTTCCCAGGTTATAACAGAGGTGCTCAGAAATCCGGTACCCGCCGGCGTGGTTTCATCTGCCACGTTACCGTGCGTATCACCATACCAGCCGATCGCAGAAGCAGCGATCACCGTTTTAATTCGGTTAGGAACCGACCGCATGGTACGGATTAGCAATTCCGATGATTTGGAGCGGCTTTCAATAATTTTCTTTTTGCGCTTTCGTGTCCACCGTTTGTCGGCAATCCCTTCGCCGGCGAGATGTATAATTACATCGGCCCAGGCAATTGCGGCCGTATCTATTAAGCCGGTCTGTACATCCCATGTGAAAATACGCACCGCGTCAACAGCTTTGCTGCTGCGGCTCAGCCAGCCTACTGCGTATCCCTGCTCCAGCAACAGCTTTGTCAATTCTCTTCCGATCATGCCGGATCCGCCGGTAATAAGTATATTCTCCTGCATACTTGTATTAAGGTCTTAAAAATACGCAACACATAATTCTCACCCGGGTTTAAAACTGACCGAATTTTCTTTACTTTACAGTCAGATAAAAAACACGCTATGAAAATGAAAATTGCATTATCCCTTTTACCTGCCATATCCGCATTGCTCCTCCTTAACAGTTGCGGCGGAAATTCAAAAAAGAACACCGACATTGAAAATCAGACTGTATCCGATAAACAAAAATTCATTTTATTACCCGATGCAGATTCAATACTTCCTGAATGGAGCACTGAAAATATTGTTGTAAATCACTGGGTGGGCGATCCGGATAATCTGCATCCTACAAACGGAACCAACACGGCCCGTTCATGGGTTTTTCAATATACCTGTAATTATATTCTGCGCAGCGATGTACTCAACCTGGATATTTGTCCGGATCTCGCCGTAGCCATGCCGGAAGTTTCTGCCGATCATCTGCAATATACTTATACATTACGAAAAGACGCGCGATGGGATGACGGCACTCCGATCACAGCCGAAGATTGCTTCTTTATGCTGAAAGTACAAAAATGTCCGCTTGTCGCAAATCCGCAAGGAAAACCTTATTTCGAAAATATTAAAACCGTGCAGTTATATCCTGATGATCCGTATAAATTCACGATCGTCATGAAACAGGAATATTATCACAATATTGTATTTCTCACAGATTATCCCGTTATCGAAAGAAAATTTTATGACCCGGAAAATATTCTTGCAAATTATTCTTTTGATCAGTTCAATGATTCCACATTCGAAGCGGAAAAAGATCCGAAACTCACTGCGTGGGCCAATGAATTCAACGACCAGAAATACGGGAACGACATCTCCCTGCTCAATGGCTCAGGACCTTATAAAGTTGTGGAATGGACAAGGCAGCAATCACTTATTCTTGAAAGGAAAAAAGATCACTGGACAAAAAAATTAGCGGATCCAACCATTTACGAAACTGCTTATCCCGAAAAGATCATATTCAAATATAATGTGGATCCGAATGCCGAGATGCTCGAATTCCGCGCACAAACAATTGATGCTTCCGTATGGCTTTCGACGCAGATCGTTATGGAGTTAAAAAATGATCCGGCCTTCAACAAAAATTATAATCTCCAATTCACCGATAATTACAGTTATAATTATATCGGCTTCAACATGCGGCCTGACGGAATTACACATAAAAAAATATTTGACGATGTAAAGGTGCGCCGCGCCTTTGCATACCTCACGCCGGTGGATGATATGATGCAGGTGATCGCCTATGGTTATGCAAAGCGGCAGGCCAGTGCTGTTTCACCGCTGAAGGCTGAATACAACACGGACCTGGCGTTGATCCCGCTGGATATAGAAACAGCAAAAAAATTACTCGACGAAGCCGGCTGGAAAGATACTGATGGTGACAATATCCGCGATAAAATGATCGACGGAGTAAAAACACCTTTGCAGGTTGAACTAAAATTTCCCTCGGGACAAAAATTTGTCGAGGACATGGCAAATATGATCAAACAATCCATGTATCTGGGCGGGGTGGATTTAGTTCTTACCGGCATGGAAGGTAATACATTGAAGGATCAGATGCGCAGTCATGATTTTGATATGTATCTGGGAGCATGGTCAACCGGTTCGATGCCGGAGGATTTCACACAGGTATGGCATACCAGTTCTTATGCAAGCGGCGGTTCTAATTATGTCGGATTTGGAAATGCGTCATCAGATGCATTGATCGATTCCATCAAATCAACTGTTGATGTAAACAAGCGGACGGTTCTTGTAAAAAAATTACAAAAGGAAATTTATGATCAGCAGCCATATGTTTTTCTGTATTCGGCAGCAAAGAAAAACATCATACATAAACGATTCGGCAATCAGTATATGACATTTGACCGTCCCGGTGTGGTGCTCAATAATCTCCGTTTATTGTCCTTATATGGCAGTGAGACCGGACTGTCGTCAAAGGAAACCGGAAATTAAAATTGCTGCGCTGAGAAAATAGGCTGCGTTACTGTATTTTTACTGCCTGTCATCCGGTTCCGGCAATGGGTAAATATATCCTGAAACGCATATTATTTTTTATTCCCACGCTGATCATTATTTCGGTTCTTGCATTCATCATTAGTATCCATGCACCGGGTGATCCGCTCGACCGCATGGTAAGCGCAAAAGATGCCGGTGGTGATGCGGAACTGCAATCACCCAACACAGAAAAAGAGATCGCACGCTGGCGCCATAAACTCGGACTCGACCTTCCTGTATTTTATCTCCGTATTACCGGCTCCGCAACACCCGATACATTATATAAGTTTTATGACGACAATGAACAGACAGCATTAAAAAGGCTGATCCATACATATGGAAACTGGGATGCAATTGCAACATGGAATAATTCCGTAAAAGCATGCATGAGCAGTGTCCGTTCCTTTACTATCCCGTCGCCGGATAGTACACAAACACATCTTGCAGATACACTTATCGATATCCGGTTTTCCACTGCTGCCTTATTGTATGCATATGATGAAAAAATAATTCAACAGCAATTACATACGATAAGAAAAACAATCGAACACAATCCCGAATTGTTACCGCTTCAACCGGTATTCGAAAAGGCAAGTGCAGATATGCAGCAGGTAATTGAGCGGCAGACACGATATAAAAATTATATTCCGGCGATACATTTTTATCCCTACAATCAATATCATAGATGGATATTTGGAGATGGAAATATTTTCACGGGAAAAAAATATACCGAATGCGGCGGATTGATCAGAGGTGATTTCGGATATTCATATGAGACCAAATTACCGGTTTCGGATGTGATTGGTGAAAGAATCCGGTGGTCGCTTTTTTTTACTTTAATTTCAGTTATGCTTGCCTATCTCATCAGCATTCCGGTGGGCATACGCGCTGCAGCGAAAAAAAATTCCCTGTTTGACAGAACTTCCTCTGTACTACTTTTTATCCTGTACAGCATGCCCGCATTCTGGGTGGCCACACTCTTGTTAATGACATTCGCGAACACGGAAGTATTATCCCTTTTTCCGCCATCCGGAATTCAGCCTGCAACGGGCATTCCCGAAGGCACCGGCTGGCTTGGAGCCATCCGGTTACGCCTCCCGTATCTTGTATTGCCAACGATCGCGTATACCTATTCGCAGCTTGCTTTTCTCAGCAGGATAACACGGGTGGGCACACTGGAAATTATTGCGCAGGATTATATCCGCACCGCGAGAGCAAAAGGATTATCTGAATCGAAAGTGATTTATAAACATGCATTCAGAAATGCATTGTTACCGGTCATCACTGTCTTCTCCAATATATTTCCATGGGCAGTTAGCGGATCGGTAATTCTTGAAACCGTATTTACCATTCCCGGAATGGGACAGCAGATTTATCATGCAATACTTACAAAAGATTATCCCGTCATCATAGATGTGTTTACACTCACAGGCATATTAACGCTTACCGGATATCTCCTTGCGGATATATTATATGCATGGGCAGATCCGCGCATCAGTTTTACATCGAAATAAATGGAAAAAGGCATTCTATATCGCACAACGGAATTGCGCAAACACGCCTTTCATCAGTTCAGAAAAAATACGCCTGCATTGGTCGCATTGTATGTATTATTATTTCTCGTGGTGATCGCATTGCTTGCTCCGGTGCTTGCAAATGAAAAACCACTGTTCATACGCATCCAGAATAAAAATTATTTCCCTGCATTTTCCTTCAGGAATAATTATGTCATTCAGTATGATGACGGCACTGCAGATAACATACAATTAGATATTGCCGACTGGAAGCACATGCCCTGTGAAAAAGTGATCTGGGCTCCGGTGCCCTGGTCACCCGGCAAATCGGACCGGCTGAATGCAAATTACAAAGGTCCGGGGGATGCACAGTTCTTCAGAAATAATGCAGGAGATGTGGTTGAAATGCCAAAACGTTTCCGGCATCTTTTAGGAACGGGGAATCTGGGCGATGATCTTTTTGCCGGATTAATTCACGGAACGCGCATCAGTTTAACAATAGGATTTATTTCCATGGCGATCGCGTCCCTGATAGGATTATTGCTCGGCTCAGTGGCAGGTTATTTCGGCGACAGAAAGATCGTCACTACGCGCGGAAAATTCTGGACAATTGTGGCAGGCATTTTTATCGCATGGTTCTATGCATTCGACACAAGACAATTCAATCTGGAAAATGCCTTACAAACATCTCCATGGGCTATGCTGAAGGAAATCATTTTCAGTATGCTCCTGTTTATTTTCGTGCTCATGCTGTTTATCCGTCTTGGAACATACATCGGAAAAATTCCACGACTGCGCAAACAGGTTTATATTCCTGCGGATGCAATTATTTCCAGAACGATAGAAATTTTTCATTCCATTCCCACATTTATTCTCATAATTACCATTGCCGCAATTGCCCGGCCATCGCTGCTCAATCTGATGATACTGATCGGTCTCACTTCATGGACCGGAATTGCACGTCTCACACGGGCCGAATTTTTACGGCTGCGGGAAATGGATTATATCCAGGCTGCGAGAAGCATGGGGCTCAGCGAAGTGCGGATCATCCTGCGGCATGCATTGCCCAACGGTATTGCACCCGCACTTGTTTCGATCGCATTTGGCATCGCGTCCGCCATTTTAATTGAATCAGGGCTCTCATTTCTGGGTGTTGGTGTGCCTTCAGATGTTGTTACCTGGGGATCGCTCGTGAATGACGGGCGTGAAAATTTTCAGGCATGGTGGCTGGTGATATTTCCCGGTGTGGCAATTTTTCTTACTGTTACCGTATATAATCTGATCGGTGAAGGGCTGCGCGATGCACTGGATCCGAGGGAAAAGAAATGATCTGCGGCAGCAAACCACTTCTTTGATAATCCGCAGCAGAGAATTGTAACCCTGTTCGGATTTTAATGCACGCAGCAAATTTACGGGAGAGGTTCCCACTACCCGTAATTATTACACCTGTTTTCAATTCCTCAATTTGATTAATTTTGAAGCCGGTGGTACTGCTTAAAAGAAAATCTGATCACGGCCGTTCCGGAACGGTGATGCAGAGGTGGTTTTCTTACTTCGCAATCGGGGTATTTATTTTTCTGCACAATAACAGCTTCGCACAGCAAATTTTTATTTCCGATGCACAAAAAATAAGCACCGAACTTGTTGGTTATAACATTCTTGGTGAGACAAAAAACGGCGACATCCTCATTTATAAAAAATACAGATTTAATGATGAGGTGGATATTTATGATAAGCAGATGACCTTTAAACGCCGGAAAGAGATCACTCTGAAAAGCATCGACTATGAAACAGTGGAAGTATACAAATCCGGTGATAATATTTTTCATTTCTATACGGTAAAAGATAATAAGATGAATTATCTCCGCGTGCAGAAATACACACTTGACCTTGAAAAAAAAGGTGAACCTTCCCTGCTCGATTCCACATCCCTGCGTTTGGGAGATAACTTTTCAGAATTTAAAGTGGTGCGTGCCCGCGGCAACACCTGGTTCCTTGTATATAAATACGAATTAAGCAATGCGCGCATTGATAAACTTTTTTCGATGGTGGTGAATGAGGAAGGAAAAAATGTGCAGCAGAATGAAGTCAATCTCCCGGATGAAAATTACAGTCCCGTATTGAAAAGAGATTTTATTTCAGATGACGGTATGCCGGTTTTTTTATTTGAAAATGATGAATTCAGCTGCAAAAAAGAAAAATCCGCAGTACAGTATTCCTTTATTCTGCCAAAAGGGAACAATGCTTATTTGCACGTGAGTATATCCAGTAATGAATATTGTCTGGATGAAATGAATTTCGGGTTTGACAATGTCAGCGGCAATATTACGGCCGTGAGTTTTTTAAAGGAAGACACACGCGATTATATGCTGGGTTATCAGTTCACCCGGATTAATCCTTCTAACGGCGAGATCCTTTTCAGCAAATCCTACATTTTCCCGCAGGAAACACTGGATGAAATTGCAGGACTTGCATCCGAAAAATCGATACGGAATTTACCGGTATATCAGATCGGGCAGGTAATACCGCGGATGGATGGAGGTGCATTGCTTATTTCGGAATATTATGACAAGACGGTAGAAAGCTATGAGTACACCAACTACGATCCTTATTACGGATACCGCACCTCCACACGACAGGTAGAGTTCTACGAATATGACGACCTTCTGGTGTTTTCCATAAAACCCGACGGGACGCCAAGCTGGGATAATGTTGTGCGCAAAAAACAGATCAGCCGTGAAGACCGCGGCGTAAATTCATCCTATGCATTTGTGAACAGCAAACAGAAGATATTATTTATTTTCAATGAGGATGTGGAGCAAAATTCAAACGTGCTTCAGTATGAACTGACGGCAGACGGAACACTTGACAGAAAAAGTTTATTTAATGCCAATCAGCAGGAGGTGCAGTTGCGCCCTTCGTCTGCTGAACAGATCTCTTTCAACACGATTATTATTCCGAGCATTTATAAAAAGGCGCTTTCATTTGTAAAAATTCAATTTTAATTTTCCGGCGTGCTGCGGCTTTTTCAAACCTTTAATCCTGCCACCATTTTATTGCTGATGATCTATTGTGCGGCAGTGAATTTTCATGCGCTTGCATCACCGGTTGCATATACGGAACAACATCTTTATTACACCAGTGACCTCATTCTCCGTCAATGGGCAGATGCATCCATTCTGACACCGCGTGTAATAGCTATAGCCAATTGCATTTTTATTTTCATACAGGGTATACTGCTGAGCATATTAATGCAAAGTTTTAAACTCATCGCAAAACCATCGCTTATCCCTGCCATGGTTTTTATTCTTCTGCATAGTTTATTTCCGGAATTATTGCAATGCACGCCGCAGATCTTTGCGGGATTTGCCCTCATCTGGTCATTGTTTAAAATATTCAACGCATACAATAAAGTGAAAGCTGACAGCATTTATCTCGATACCGGATTATTAAGCGGTATCGCATTGCTTTTGTTTTTCCCCGCAGTGATGATAGTACTATTCAGCTGGCTCGCACTCGTAAGAATGCGTTCGACTACCTTCCGTGAATTTCTCATTTACGGCAGCGGTGTTTTTGTGATCTGTTTTCTGGCAGGTGTAACGGCATTTTGGTACGGTAAATTACCGGAATTTCTGCAGAGCCAGTTTTATTTTCCGTCAAAAGGCATTACAACCGGCGATATAGCAACGACCGAAAATATTGTCAAACTGGTAATAACCGGAGTATTATTAATTGTATCTCTCACATTTCTAACCGCACGATTTAACAGCAACCTTATTCAGATCAGGAAATACCTCGGGGCGTTCATCTGGCTACTTTTGTTTTCCGCCGCCTCCTTTTTTCTGCTTCCCGTACTCCATATTTCCGGAATATCCTTTTTACTTGTGCCAGTCACCCTTTGCACCGGATATTATTTTTATCATACCAGAAATCCGCTTTATGCCGAACTCATCCATCTCGTACTATTCGCCGCAACTTTCATTTTTCAATACATTAACTTTGCACCATAACCGATAACTATGAAATTTGGCGTTGTCACCTTCCCCGGCTCTAACTGTGATCAGGACCTGATTCACGTTTTGCGCGATGTGATGCATTGCGAAGTGATCGAACTGTTTCATAAGCAGCACGACCTTGGCGGACTCACTCCAAAAGACTGTATCATGTTACCCGGCGGATTTTCGTATGGCGATGCCCTGCGCACAGGCTCTATCGCACGGTTTTCACCCATCATGCAGGCGGTTACGGAGCATTGCAGCAAAGGTGGTTATGCCTGGGGAATTTGTAACGGATTTCAGATCCTGTGTGAAGCCGGGCTGCTGCCGGGCGTTTTACTCGAGAATAATAATCAGCAGTTCATCTGCAAAAATGTATACCTGCGCGCCGACAATAATGCCAGTCGCGTGAATGCAACGGTTCCGCTGCATAAGGCATTGAAGATCCCGATCGCCCATGGAGAGGGTCGTTTTTACACGGATGAAAAAACACTCAGGGATATCATTAAAAATGAACAGGTAATTTTCCGCTATTGTGATGAACACGGAGAGATCACTGATGGCTCTAATCCGAACGGTTCACTGTATAATATTGCGGGTATCTGCAACAAAGACCGGAATGTATTCGGAATGATGCCGCACCCCGAACGCGCCAGTGAAGAAATACTCGGGAATACCGACGGCAGGATGATTTTCGAATCGTTCCTCCGCCATGCACAGACTCCTGCTGCAGTTTAACTATTTTTTACAGTCAGTTTATTGTCATGCATGCTGCGGAACGTCCATGCTGAAACTGAATTCCGTAAATTTGTCCACCTAAAAAGATCATGATGGGTAAAAGGTTGTTTCAACTCCTTATCGGGCTGCTGTTTACAGGTCAGGTGCAGGCACAATTATTACAACCCGTAAAATGGGAATCTTCAGCTACGCCTTCGGGGGTGCTGAATGAATATATCCTCGTTTTCAAGGGCACCGTGCAGGAAGGATGGAAAGTATATTCCAGCGATATACCTGCCGATGGCCCGATACCCACAAGTTTAAATTTTGATGCCCTGCCCGCAGGTGTTGAACTCGTTGGGCCGATGGAGGAACTCGGACGCCTGGAGCAGGAAGTTGAACCACTGTTCAACAACATGACGATCAAGTTCTATCATAAAAAATTAACGCTCAGACAAAAAGTAAAGATCAGTTCCACGGTAAAACTCACCGGCTACCTTGAATATATGGCATGCGATAATACGCAGTGCACGCCACCGATTTCCTACGATTTTAATTTCGATTTGCAGGGTGCATCCAATAATCTTGTTACTACCGATTATTCTACAATAAAAGACCCCGTAACATGGAATATTTCTGCGGAGAAGATCAATGAAAAGGAATACTGGGTGAAATTTAATGCGACGATCGCCCCGACCTGGAAATTATATTCCCAGCATTCACCTGCAGGCGGCGCAAATCCCATGTCATTCAATTTCGAAAATATCAAAGGATATCATCTTGAAGGAAAAGTGGAGGAGATCGGCGAATTGGAAACAAAACCGGAGCCGCTGTTTGAAAATAAGGTGATGAAATTTTTTCATGACAAGGCGGAAATGCGGCAGAAAATAATTCTCGACAGTGCAAGTGCCGTTATCAGCGGATATATTGACTTTCAAACCTGTGATGCCGTGCAATGTAAGTTTCCCCAAAAAGATTTCACAATAAAAATATCCGGAAGCGGGGCGATTGAAATAAATAATTCGGCGGATACAAGTTCAACCGGAATGGCCATTCCCGGCGACAGTCAATTTATTGTTGACACCGCGTACGCGCGCAACGGAACCTGCAATGCAGAAGTAACACAAACAGTTACGGATGCGAAAAACAGAAATTTATTCAGCACATTTATTTTGGGATTCCTCGGCGGGCTCATCGGACTCGTGATGCCCTGTACTTTTCCGATGATACCGTTTACGATTTCCTTTTTTACCAAGCGCTCAGGCAGCAGAAAAAAAGGAATTGCTTCTGCTTCCTTTTACGGATTCAGCATTATCCTCGTTTATTTTCTTACGTCGCTGCCTTTTTTATTATTCGGATTGTCGGGTGATAAATTAAATGAATTCTCCACAAACAACGTCGTTAATCTTGTTTTCTTTTTTGTCTTCATTTTATTTGCACTTTCCCTCTTCGGCATGTTTGAAATTAAATTGCCGACGAAGTGGGCGAACAGAGCGGATAGTGCGAGTGACATGGGAGGATATCTCGGAATTTTCTTCATGGCGCTCACGTTATGTATTGTTTCGTTTTCCTGCACCGGGCCCATTCTCGGATCGCTGCTCGCCAACAGCCTCAAGGGCGGCGGGGCAGCATTAAGTGCCGGAATGGTCGGCTTCGGGACCGCATTTGCGCTTGCCTTTACAATGCTTGCATTATTTCCGCAGTTGCTGAATAAATTACCGAAAAGCGGCGGATGGCTGAATGAAATAAAGATCGTTTTTGCTTTTGTGGAGCTTGCATTTGCATTAAAATTTTTCAGCAATGTGGATCTCGCTTATCACTGGGGTTTATTGAAGCGCGAAATATTTCTGGGATTCTGGTCTCTGTTTTCGCTGCTCACATTTTTATATGTAATTGGTGTGATCCGTTTCCCGCACGACGATAAAAAAGTGAAGATCACTATTCCGCGCGGCGTATTTGCATTGATATTTCTTTCCCTCGCCGTGTATTTCGGAAGCGGTGTGCAGAAGGGAAAAAATCTTTCGCTCATCAGCGGATTTACACCGCCCATGTTTTACAGCATCTGGCATTATGACAATGAATGTCCGCTGGCGCTGAATTGCTTTCACGATTTTGAAGAGGCGCGTGCGTATGCATTGAAAGTGAATAAACCGCTCATGATCGATTTCACCGGATGGGCCTGTGTGAACTGCCGTAAAATGGAAGAGCATGTATGGCCGGATAATGAAGTATATAAACTTATTAATGAGGAATATGTATTGGTGAGTTTATATGTGGATGATAAAGAACCGCTCCGGCTCGAAGAGCAATATATTTCTGCATACAGTGGAAATAAGGTGCGTTCTGTCGGAAATAAATGGAGCGATTTTCAGGCGCGTGATTTCGGCACGAACTCACAGCCGTATTATGTGTTGATTGCACCGGATGGAAAAGTATTAAATCAGCCGCGCGGTTATACTCCCGATAAGGAAGTTTACACCGGATTTCTGCAATGCGGCCTCGAAACTTTCAGATCGATCAACGCGACAGCAATGGACGTGAAGGAATAAAAATTTCCTGCGGAATTTATTAATTGACCGCCGTGAACGTGTTTTTTTCACCTATCACCTGATTTGCAAATCCGATAATTGGAAATAATATTATACGCTTCGAAATTTTTAATTGCAATTAGACCCAATAATGTCAACCCTTCGTGGTTTTGTTTTTACATGTAATTACAATGTCGCCCCGATGGGGCTTGAATTAATTTATCGAATTATTCCTGCAAATATGCGACCCCTGCAGGGTCGGGATTAATTTCTCTTCCCGGCTGTGGTTGTTTTTCTCACCAACCACCGTATTTTTCAGAATTGCGGCCGCTCCGGAAGCGTATACATTCTTCCCTTATTCTGATTTTTCAGATATTCCATCAACGGAGTAAAATAATCGACCATCGGCTTTGCACTCATATCGCTGCCGATACTTTCTTTTAATAATTGCCGCCAGTCCTCTGTTTCACCTTTCGCCATGATCGGTTTCAGAAAATCACCCACCGCTTTATTTCCCCAGTAGTTGGTAGCATGCGGGTCCTGATGCAAAATATTTTTTGCGATATACGTATGGAACTGGAATAAAAGAACATTGCTGATTGAATAATCATAATATCCTGCCGGATCATCATTAATATGCGTTTTAGTTGCTGCATCACAATATCCATCCGCATCACTTCTCT
>CAYTFT010000035.1:0-12564 GCA_964437155.1 uncultured Chitinophagales bacterium
CAGTACGCAGGAAATGCAGACTGCAGGACACTTGCCCTTTCGTCATTGAAAACACTCGCAAACAGGGTCCAGCCGTCCTTTAGCAACTGCTCAGTTACAACTATGCCGAGGCCTCCATCGGCACCCGTAATGATAAGGCTCCCTTTTTCCATATAGCAACATTTTGGTAACCAAATGTAGCGGAATCTCCTGACTTTGGACAACCGCGGTGGGTGCTGTGGGCATCAGATTTTACATTACAAGCAAAAAACCTTTATTTTGCCAATGGTAACAGCTGCGGCTGTTTCTCCTTAACAGCAAAACCACTAAGTATGAAGAAATCATTGTTGGCTTTATGCATTGCGATCGTTTCAATATTTTCTGTGCAACAGGCATCCGGACAATTATGGGTGCTTGGCGATGCAGGATGTTTTATTGCTAAAGATGCTTTCGGATACGGCCCAACTGCAAAAGCCGGCTGGCATTTTGGCGATTACGATATCAATATGGTTACACTTGGCGGCGGTTATTTTCTGATGCCTTCCCAGAAGGTTGATGTAATGATCTACGACACACTCGGCGTTGTTTTCGATACCATCTCCTCTTCTCTTACCAGCAGCATGATCACCGTAGATGCCGACTACCGCAGATATCTCGCGGGCACCGATGCAGATGATTATTACGGATTCTATGCTTTAGGCGGTGCAACTTTGTGGATGCTGAATACCAACGTGAAAATGGGTGAATTTGCTGATACAATATACGCTCCGGCTGCAGGAACCAAATTAAAAGCAATGTCGATGAGCGTGCGTATTCCTGTAGGATTTGGTGTGGACGCTACCATTCTCGGTAAATTCTGGTGGTATTTCGAGGCTAAACTTGAATTACCTATCACGCAGGTGAATAACGAATTCATCGGAAACGATTTCGGTGTTAGTTATCACTTCAGCACCGGTGTGAAAGTGCCTATCTGGCGCGCCGGTTTCTGATCATTCCGGAAATTTATTTTCTCTCCAGTATCAGCCGCAATGAGCGGTCGAAGGTGATATAGTTCCACATCCAGGTTATAAATACCATGAACCTGTTCCTGAATCCAACCAGCGACATCAGGTGAATAAACATCCAGATATACCAGGCAAGATATCCGCCGAATGAAATAAACGGAAGATCAACCACGGCACGATGTCTTCCTATGGTTGCCATATTTCCCTTGTTCTTATAATGAAATGGTTGTTGCGGGATTTGTTTATGTATCCGGATAAAATTATCTGCAACATTCTTTGCCTGCTGCAAGGCCACCTGCGCAACACCGGGATGGCCGTTGGGATATTGCGGATCTGTTTGCATGAACGCAATATCACCTATCGCATAAATGAAATCATATCCCTGTACACGATTAAAACCATCGGTGAGATAACGATTTCCTTTTGTAACAGCTGCAGGCTCAATACCGGATAAAGTTGCACCTTTTACTCCGGCGGTCCAGATGATATGTTCCGTCTGCATGGAAGTTCCATCCGATAGTTGCAATATCTTTCCATCAAAGGCGGTAACCAGCGTATTCAATCGTACCCGCACACCCAGTTTTTCAAGATATTTTTTTGCGAGTGCCGATGATTTTTCTGTCATACCGGATAATAATCTCGCCCCACCTTCTATGAGATCCACCTCCATCTGCTCTGCTGCAAGTTCCCGGTAATCATGCGGAATAACATTCCGTTTTATTTCTGCGAGCGCACCGGCGAGTTCAACACCCGTGGGGCCGCCACCTGCAATTACAAAATGCATGTGGAAAGCACGTTCACTTTCTGTGGCAGCAACAACTGCCTTTTCAAACTGCCGCAAAATGGCACTGCGCATATCCAATGCTTCGGGCACCGATTTAAGCGTAAGACTTTTATTCTCCAGATCGGTATTACCGTAAAAATTGGTAGTAGCGCCGGTGGCGATGATGAGATGGTCAAAAGGGAAATTTCCGGTATTGGTGATAACCATTTTCTGAGCGGTATCTATCCGTTCCACTTCCGCCATGCGGAAAATAATATTCGGATATTCACCGATCTTTCTGCGAAGGGGATAGGCGATGTTTTCGGCGGTAAGTCCGGCCGACGCGATCTGATATAAGAGTGGTTGAAATGTATGATAATTGTTTCGGTCAATTAAAGTGACACGGAACGGGGTATTATTGAGGTGTTTTACCAGCGCAAGTCCGGCAAATCCACCGCCAATGATCACAATGGAGGGAAGCGTAGTATCGCTGAACCGGTATTGCATTTTGTTTCAGTTGTTTGCATAATTAACTTCTGAAATTATTGTTCTGTTCATTAAAACAGAAATATAGCGATTGGCCGTCAAAATTATTTTACTTTGTAAAAAAATAAGGCATCGTTATGGCAAAATCCAGCGCACTCAATTTCGGGTCTCTTTGCGTACAACCCTCCGGTCTGCAGAAAAAGATCACGACACATACAGAACCTATTTATGCCACAACGGCATTTACATTCGAGTCATCGGAAGAGGCACTCGGGTATTTTAAGGATCCTTCGGCAGGATATGTTTACAGCCGCTGGGGAAATCCAACAGTTGAAATGGCAGAAAATAAAATCGCATCGCTTGAAACGTGGGGAAGTGCGCTGCAGGCAAAAGCGCAGTTATTCAGCAGCGGAATGGCGGCCATCACAGGAGCTGCACTGGCATGTGTAAATACCGGGGAAAAAATTTGTTCGCAGGAACAGGTATATGGCACTACCGATGAACTTTTCATGCAGCAATTTACCGCCTTCGGAATTTCTACTGTGCGCTGCGATCTGCACGATCTGAATGTTCTCGAATCGATTCTGAAAAAGGATAAAAAAATTAAACTGATTTATATTGAAACCCCTTCAAATCCGTTGCTTGAAGTGTATGATATAAAAGCTATTTCAAAACTCGCAAAAAAATATCAGGTGAAAGTGGCAGTGGATAATACCTTTAGTTCTCCCTATTGCCAGCAGCCGTTAATTCTGGGTGCCGATCTTTCCATTCATTCTGCAACAAAATATCTGAACGGACATGGATCCGGACTTGGCGGTGTTGTAATAGGCACTGATATACCATTCATGAAAACAGCCGTCTGGTCGAAGGTGAAATTAATGGGTGCGAATTCCAATGCATTTGAAAGCTGGCTCATTTTACAGGGATTGAAAACGCTCGAGATACGGATGCAAAGGCATTGTGCAAATGCAAAGAGGGTGGCAGATTATCTCACCGGACATAAAAAAATTGCACAGGTAAATTATTGCGGATCAAAAGATCATCCGCAATACAAGATCATTAAAAAACAAATGCATCATCCGGGCGGGATGCTGAGTTTTGAATTGAAGGGCGGATTAAAAGCCGGGATCAGACTGATGGACAAAGTGAAATTATGTAATATGGTTACCACGCTTGGCACACTCGACACATTGATTCAACATCCTGCAAGTATGACGCATGTGAATGTTCCGAAGGAAAGGAGAATGGCAGCGGGTTTAACAGATGGATTTATCCGGATGAGCGTAGGTATCGAAAATGCGGAGGATATTATACATGATCTGGAGCAGGGATTGAATTAAATAATTAAATTATTAATTACCGAAAGTAATTATTATGAAGCGCAATAACATTGGTACGTAAAAACGAAAGTAAAACCAGGAATGCTGTTTCGCGCAAATAGTAATTTTAAAAAATAATGCTGTTTTCAAACACCGGTAGCTTCTGCTGCCGGAGAGATCTTTTTCACAAGCCCCTGTAATACCTTTCCCGGACCCACTTCAACAAAATGTGTTGCGCCATCGGCCGTCATTTGCATAACACTTTGTGTCCATTTTACCGGTGCAGTTAACTGCGCGATGAGATTATTCTTAATATCTGCGGGATCATTCACTGCTGACGCCGTAACATTCTGATAAACCGCACAAACAGGATTGCTGAAATGTGTTGCATGGATCGCTTCGTATAATTCAATTCTCGCAGGTTCCATTAAAGGGGAATGAAATGCACCGCCGACAGGTAAGATCAAAGCGCGTTTTGCGCCGGCAGCTTTCAATGCTTCACATGCTTTATTTACTGCATCGGTATCGCCGGAGATAACTAATTGCCCCGGACAATTATAATTTGCAGGCACGACAACGCCGTCGATTTCACCACAAATTTTTTCAACTATATCATCCGCAAGACCCAGTACAGCCGCCATTGTGGATGGTTGGAGCGCACATGCTTTCTGCATCGCAGAAGCGCGCTTGCTCACGAGGATCAATGCATCAGAAAAGGATAATGTTTTATTTGCTACCAGTGCAGAGAATTCTCCGAGTGAATGTCCTGCAACCATATCCGGTGCAAAATCGGGTATCGTTGAGGCAAGAATTACGGAGTGTAAAAAAATTGCCGGCTGCGTTACACGTGTTTGCTTCAATTCTTCCTCGGTACCCGAAAACATGGTATCCGTAATTCTGAATCCAAGAATTGTATTTGCCTGTTCGAATAATGCGCGTGCATCTGCATTATTTTCATACAATTCTTTCCCCATGCCCGGAAACTGAGAACCCTGTCCGGGAAAAATATATGCTTTCATCATCTGTCTGATTATTTTACTTGTATGCCCGATTGTCCCACCACAAAGAAAATATCATGTGACGGTGCCCATCCTTCCTCTTTATCGCTGTTGTATTTTGCCGGCACAACCAGAATATATTTATCGTTGATTTTTGCAACCGAATACACAACATACGATTTTACTTTATCGGGATTGGATGTGCGATTATCCAGTTTCGCCAGCGCAGAAGGCCAGCTGGTTTCCGTATGATTCGCTTCTATTTTTTCCAATAAAACGGGTTTGATATTGTCGATCTTCATCAGTTCAACTTCGCCGTCTTCAAAATCATAGGTGGAATAAAATTCACCCGGATCGGTGATTTCAACTCGCGGACATTTCCGCCCGTCGATTTTATATTTTTTTGCTTGTGCGTCAGCTTGAGCAGTGACCATCAAAAGGCAGGTTAGCATAAGAATAGCTAATGTGGATCTTCTCATAACCAGGGTTTAGGCTGTAAAGCTAATAAATCAGCGATATCCCGGTTATAAAATCTGCATAAAAGAGAGTAAGCCTGCTGCCTGAAAGCGAAACAGGCGTTTTACTCCTCGTATGCAGGAACAAGGAGAATTTTACCGACAGGATAAGCGCATTATTTACTCAGGCGGGCGGCAATGAGATTAATAAATTCATTCCGCGTTTGAACTTCCTGAAACTGCCCGGTGAATGCTGATGTAGTGGTAACAGAATTTTGTTTCTGCACGCCGCGCATCATCATACAAAGATGACTGGCTTCGATTACCACTGCCACGCCAACCGGATTCAATGTATTCTGTAAACAATGTACGATCTGTTGTGTGAGTCGCTCCTGTACCTGCAGCCTGCGTGCATAAATATCGACAACACGTGCAATTTTGCTGAGCCCGACAATATTGCCGTTAGGGATATAGGCTACATGTGCTCTTCCATAAAAAGGAAGCATATGGTGTTCGCACATCGAATAGATCTCGATATCTTTTACGATCACCATTTCGCTGCATTCTTCCCGGAACATTGCACTTCTTACGACCGCTTCAGCATCCTGATTATAGCCTTGCGTGATATATTGCATAGCCTTGGCGATGCGCTCCGGAGTTTTCTGCAAGCCTTCTCTTTCGGGATCTTCCCCTAAGGTTTCAATGATGGTACGGTAGCTGGTTGTAAGTGCCTCTACCGACTTACTGCCGAAATGTTCAACCTTTTTATAAAATTGATCTGTGTGTTGTGTATTGGTTTTGTTGTCTTCCATGTTATTTTTTTATTCACCGAAATATTCGGCATAGATATTTTCTGTTTCAATCAGTTTTACTGAATGCAAAACACAGCCGGTGATCTTTGGTTCAATAAGGCGCCAGATCACCATGCAAAAGTTTTCGGTAGAGGGTTGCATACCGCTGAAAAACGGAACATCAGCATTCAGGTTTTTATGGTCGAAGCGCGCAATGATTTCCTGATGGAGAATATCGCTTAATATTTTTGCATCCATTATAAATCCGGTTGCCGGATCTGGTTCACCTTTCACGGTGACAAATAACTGGTAGTTATGGCCATGCCAGTTTTTGTTGGCGCATTTGCCAAAAACCGCATTATTTTTTTCCTCACTCCAGTCGGGGTTGAAGAGCCGGTGTGCCGCATTAAAATGTTCCCGTCGTGTAAGATAAACCATCGTCCAAAGATACGCCATTCAAAATAGCGCTTTCCCCGCCGTTTTGATGGCATAAAAAAACCCGCCATGAGCGGGTTATACAATGTATTAAAAGTGAATTAAGCTGCAAGGATCGCGACTTTTTTCGGGTTGCGGGTGTCCACTTTTACCTGAAGTGTTCGTCCGACCTGATAGTTCTTAAATTCATCGCGCTTAATATTTTGTTTCAATTCAATTTCATAGGGAACCATCGAGGGGTGTCTTACCTCGAGTAATAAACCAATGCGCGGATTATGGTCAACGGTAACACCGGTTTCCCAAACTTTCAGAATAATTGCCATGGCGGGTTCACCCGAACGAATGATATCCAGCGCAACAAATGCAGGCCTGAAAAAGAACCAGTAACCCGCAAAAGCAACACCCGATGCAAGGATCAGCGTGGCGAGACCGTAGGTCCACTCGATAACGAAAATGATACCGGTTACCGTAAATGCTAACCCCGCGAAGGTCCAGATGACATAATTTGGCAACCCGAATTGTTTAACCATGATGCAATAAACTTTATTTTTAAACTGTAAGGAACTGTAACCCCGTGCTACGATACGTAAAATTCTATGGAATTGTTCAAATTGCTAACCGACTTTTTCACATTTAATTCTGAATTAATGTGGTTTTGGATAAAATTCAGCGCAAACTAAACCCCGGATTATACATATCGGAAGAAAAGACGCGGCAGTTCAGGTTGCCGTTGCAAGCATTAACCGGAGAAAAAAGATAGTGATCTGTATCGGGTAACGCAATTACCGGGATGCAGGTTTGTGGAAACCGGAATTAAACATTTGGATGAAATTGCTGTTATTTGACTCCATGCGCGTTTTCTGAAAACGCAATGGATTAAACACCACACTTACACATGAACAGGCTGCTAACCCGTTTACTCGAAAAGGATAAGATACCCGATGGTTTGATCCGCCGCAGGATCAGATCACTGTTGAAAAAACGTATTCAGGAAGAAACATTCCCCTCTGCTGAATTACAGCAACAGCATCTGATGGAGATCATAGGCGAATTGAAAAATGCCCCTATCGCCATAGAAACCGCTGCCGCCAATGCACAACATTATGAAGTGCCGGCAGAATTTTTCAGCTATGTATTAGGAAGGAACATGAAATACTCGGGTTGCTACTGGAACCCGAATACACATACCCTCGAGGAGGCAGAAACGCTGGCATTATCAATTACCTGTGAACGCGCCGGGTTGCAGGACGGTATGCGCATTCTTGAGCTGGGTTGCGGATGGGGAAGTCTGACATTATTTATGGCAAAACGTTTTCCGAAGGCGGAGATCACGGCGGTATCCAATTCAACCGGACAAAAAAAATATATCGACCGTTGTTGTGCAGAAAGAGGGATCTCGAATGTGGAGGTGATCACAGCCGACATAAATGTTTTTTCCACAGAAAAACGGTTCGACCGCGTGGTATCAGTAGAAATGTTCGAGCATATGCGCAATTATGAAAAACTGCTGGAAAAGATCCATGGATACTTATTGCCGGAGGGGAAATTATTTGTGCATATTTTCACGCATCGCGCATTCACCTACTATTTTGAAGTGAAGGATGCTGATGACTGGATGAGTAAATATTTCTTCACCGGAGGTATCATGCCGTCTGATAATCTGCTTTTATATTTTAATACGCATTTTCGGATTAAGGATCACTGGCATTGGGACGGCACCCATTACGAAAAAACGGCGAATGCCTGGCTCGCAAATATGGATGCGCACAGGAAAGAAATTATGCCGGTTTTAGCATCTGCCTACGGAGAAAAGAACAGCTTAATATGGTGGGTTTACTGGCGCATATTTTTTATGGCATGTGCAGAACTTTGGGGATATAACAATGGCCGTGAATGGATGGTAAGCCATTATTTGTTTGAAAGAACAGCAACTGTAAAAAATGAAAACTAATTATTTTTTCTGATGGCAAACATCGCAATTATCGGAACCGGTATCGCCGGAATGGGATGTGCGGAAGAACTGCACCGGGAGCATGCGGTAACGGTGTTCGAGCAGGCAGATTATTCCGGCGGACATACCCATACTGTCTGGGTGGAAGAGGATGGACATACATTGCCGGTGGATACGGGATTTATTGTTTGCAATCCGGAAAATTATCCGTTGCTGATGGAATTATTCGAACGCTATAATGTGCCGCTGAAAAAAACCAGCATGGGTTTCAGTGCGCAGGTAAAGCAGGATAATATTGAATACAGCGGCAGCGGTTTGTCTTATTTATTTGCGCAACGGAAAAATATTTTATCTCCCCGTTATATCCGTTTTTTATTCCAGCTCAACCGGTTCAATAAAGAATGTGTGGAAGTGCTTACCGAGGAAAAATACAGGCGGTTGTCTGTTGCGGAATATTGTGCGTTGAAAAAAATGCACAGCGATCTCCTCAACTGGTATATCCTCCCCATGAGTTCGGCATTATGGAGCACTCCTCCTGCAATCACTGCAACATTTCCTGTAGTATCGCTCGTGCGTTTTTTTAAAAATCATGGATTTCTCGGATTGCATACCCAATTTCAATGGTATACGGTCGACGGGGGCAGCGAAGTGTATAAACAAAAAATTATCAGCGGGTTTAAGGAAAGAATTCAGCATAACGCAAAGGTGTTGCGTGTACACAGCGAAGGAGGATCCATGGTAGTTACCTTGCAATCGGGCGAACAACATATTTTCGATAAAGTGATTATTGCAACGCATGCGGACCAGGCGTATGCAATGCTCGATACTGCATTTCACGCGCAGAAGAAAATGTTGTCACCATTTCAATATCAGATAAATACTACAACATTGCATACCGATGCTGCGGTTATGCCCAAACGGCAAAAAGTATGGAGCAGCTGGAATTATTCAACCGAAATGAAGGATGGTGCATCTGTTTCGTCCTGCACCTACTGGATGAACAGCTTACAGGGTGTGTCGGATAAGCAAAATTATTTTCTCACCATCAATGATCATGGCAATGTGCATCCGGATAAAATTATCAGGGTGATACAATATGAACATCCCGTTTTCACCGTTGAGGCTATGGAAATGCAGGAAAAGCTTTCGCAATTGAACGAACCGGCTTTATCGGGGAACCAATTATATTTCTGCGGCAGCTATTTTAAATTCGGATTTCATGAGGATGCATACAGAAGTGCAAGGGAAGTATGTGCTGAAATTAAAAGGACAACCGCAGAACCAAAACCTGTTATTCAACCGGAAAATAAGAAATTCGAATTGCATTGAAAGAAACAGCAGTATATCAATGTCTGGTGATGCATCACCGAACGGCGCCAAAACGCCACCGGTTCACGTATAATATATTTATGTTCTGGCTGGATATTGATATGCTCGATGCTACAGCCCGGCGGCTGAAATTATTTAATCGCAATCGACCCGGAATATTTAATTTCCGCGATTCCGATCATTTTAAATATCCTGCAGGAGATGTAAGGAATACCTTTACTGTTCGGGAAAGATTAAATGATTACCTGAAAAGCACCGGCATCACAGAAATGCCCGCTCAGGTATTTCTCCTTACACATGTCAGGATGTTCGGGTATGTTTTCAATCCTGTGAGTTTTTATTTCTGTTTTGATGCTGCGGGTGTTTGCAATTATGTTATAACGGAGATTAGTAACACCTTCGGTGAAATGAAGATCTTTATGGTCGATCAGAAGGAGGGTGAACAATTCGAGCAGCAGGCTGTTAAATATTTTTATGTTTCGCCTTTTACGGACATGGACACGGAATTCACCTTCCGGTATCGTATTCCCGGTGAAAAAATGTTTATCCAGATCAATGTAAGCGACAAGAAAGGAAACCCGTTCTTTATAAGCACGTTAACAGGTTCCGTCAGAAAACTGACTGACAGGCGTTTGCTGGGATATATTTTCAGATTCCCTTTTGTAACTTTAAAAGTGATCACCGGTATTCACTGGCAGGCCCTTCAATTATGGCTGAGAGGAATGCCCTGGCATAAGAAAGCAGATGACGCCGATTTACAGAAAGACATTCACAATATCTAAACACCCATGCAGTTATATAAAAATGCCATACTGAAATTATTGAAGCAGATGCAGAAAGGGTATCTGCACGTCACACTCGCCGACGGCACCGGGATAGAACTGGGCGACCGCAACAGCGAAATGAAAGCAGATGTGCAGGTGCATGATGACGCATTTTTCCGCAGGGCATTTTTATTCGGCGACATCGGTTTCGCTGAAGGTTATATGGCGGGCGAGTGGTCCACTTCCGATCTTACACATCTCCTCTCCTGGTTTTTACTGAATATAGAATCAACTCCCACTTTATCCGGCAGCAAGGTGCGTTCTGTCGCATTGAATATTTTTCAATTCATTAATAAGCAATTTCATTTCAGAAGGCGGAATTCCATTCATGGTTCAAAAAAGAATATTGCCGACCATTACGATCTCAGCAATGCTTTTTTCAGTTTATTCCTTGACGAGACAATGACGTATTCCAGCGCCTTTTTTTCAAAACCGGGCCTTGACCTTAAAGAAGCGCAATTTGAAAAATATGAAAGCTTGTGCCAGTCGGTGAAATTGCATGCGCAGGATCATTTACTCGAGATCGGGACCGGCTGGGGAGGATTTGCAATTTATGCGGCAAAAAAATATGGATGCAGAATAACTACAGTGACAATTTCGGAGGAGCAATTTGATTTTGCAGTAAAGCGCATCGCAGCAGAAGGTTTATCAGATAAGATCGATGTGCAGGTAAAGGATTACCGGTTGATCGAAGGCAGGTTTGATAAGGTGATATCCATTGAAATGATCGAGGCGGTCGGCGCACAGTATCTTAAAACGTATTTCGACAAGATCCATTCACTCCTCAAACCGGACGGGGTGCTTGCCATTCAGGCGATAGTGTGTCCTGATTCCAGATTTGAATCGTTTAAAAAGAATGTCGATTTTATACAGAAATATATTTTTCCGGGCAGCTTATTACCCTCTATCGCAGCGATCAATGCAGCAGTGAATGATACGGGTGATATGTTCATGTTCGGATTAAAGGATCTGGGGAAAAGTTATGTCCGCACCCTCGAAGAATGGCATGTGCGGTTTAACCATAATCTGGAATCCATCAAACAACTTGGATTTGATGATACCTTCATCCGCAAATGGAATTATTATTTCGCTTATTGTCGCGCAGCTTTCTCTATGCGTAATATCAATGTGGTGCAGATGGTGTATACCAGGCCTAATAATTACAAATTTTAATTTTGGGGTTGTCGTTTTTTATCAGTGTGTTTAAATAAATGCATAGTAATATTCTTCATTCCTCGCTATCTTTATTCCATGATTCGCTTCTGCATTTATTTTTGCCTCCTGCTCTCCGGTTTTGTAACGGGTGCGCAAACGATAGCTTCTGCGTGGACAAAAACAGATTGTGCCGGGACCGAACATATACTTTTTGATGATCTTGATGCCGGTAAAGCAGTTATAATGGAGATCATTATGCCGGTTGACTGCGCACCCTGTATTACTGCAGCTAATCTCATGGAACCGGTCGTAGCATCTTACAATGCATTGTATGATAACCGGGTTGTATGGTACACATTCGGTTTTGACGATTCTTATTCCTGTACCGAAATGGATGCATGGAAAACGGATAATGCAATTCCCTGTGATGCTGTTTTTACGGAAGGCGCTGATCTGATCAGTTATTACGGTGGGATGGGTATGCCCACCATTGTGATTGCAGGCAGAGATACACACGGTGTATACTTCAATAAATTCGGATTTGTTCCTGCTGATACGGTTGCATTTGCACTTGCACTGGATTATGCACTCGGACTTGCCGAACCGGAACCGGTCAATAATTATACGCCTTCACCCGTTAAATTATTGCAAAATCCGGTGCAGGATATACTCACCTTTGAATTAAATTCGGTAGCTCCGGTGCATGCAGAAATTTATAATACAGAAGGTGAGCGGGTAATGGCTGCAACTATAACCGGAAATACGATTGATATCTCAGCCTTTCCCGCAGGAATTTATTTTTTACAGCTTCGTTCCGATAATTCCGTTTCTGCAGCTACGTTCGTAAAACAATAAGCTTTAACTCTGATGAAATACCAGCAGCGGTAATTTACTGTGGTATAATGCATCTACCGCAGTTCCCGAATTGAAGAAGCGCTTAAAGTGACTCATTTTCCGTGTTGTTAAGGCAATGAGGTCAATATGCTTGTCGTCAATATATTGCTTGTAAGCATCGCGTAATATCCTTGCATCAATGATCTCATAATCGATCTTCACATCGCGGTGATCGTTGATC